>JBEHWP010000003.1:0-38391 GCA_040217665.1 Vulcanimicrobiota bacterium | reverse complement strand
TCCAGGTGTTATAGATTATTTTATTTCCAATGAACGTTATTATATTCTTATGGATTTTATCGATGGATATGATCTGGATACTCTCATACAGGAACAGGGAAACCCCGGATTACCACAGGAAGATGTTGTAAAATGGGCCATTCAGGTTGCTGAAGTCCTTGAGTATCTTCATAACTGTGAACCTACTATAATTTACAGGGATTTGAAACCGGCAAATATTATGATCAATTCTGATAATAGAATAGTTCTCATTGATTTTGGTATTGCCTGTGCTCTTCAGGACGGTTCAGGAGGAAGTCCCAGGACTATGATAGGAACTATGGGATATATGTCGCCGGAACAATTTATAGGTAAAGTTGCCCCTACAAGTGATATATTTTCCCTGGGGGCTACCCTTTATTATCTTTTAACAGGTACGACTCAGGAACTTTTTAATTATAAGCCCATGAATAATATAGTTCCTGGAATCAGTGAGGCTCTTGATGATATAATTCGCAGATCCCTTCAGTTTAAACCGGGAGACAGATTTCAATCTGCAGGTGAAATGGGTATAGCGTTGGAACAGGCAATGAGACAGCATTTCCTTGTAACAAAAAGACTGAGTGAAGTAGATCTATGGATGAATCAGCTCTGTTCGTTGAAAGATGATAAATCAAAACTGGAAGCCATAAATAGACTTGGTGAACTTGGAGATAGGCGGTCTTCAACTATTCTGGCAGATATAGTCCTTGAGGATAATAATCCTATATTAAGGCAGGCAGGTGTTTATGCCCTTGGTAAAATAAAAGATCCGACATCTATATATGCTCTGATTAAGAAGCTTAAAGACCAGAATAATGACGTCTGTCTGGCTGCCATAAAGAGTTTAAGTAATTTTAAAGAGAAAAAGGCTTTACACAGTTTAATTGATTGTTTGAAGAGCGAAAATGTAAATATAAGAAAAGGTGCTGCCATAGCTCTTGGCAAAATGGAAAATCCCGATGCTCTCGACTCCTTAATTGCTGCAAGAAACAAAGAAGGGTTTTTTAGCATTGGTATGAAATCCGTCTTTAATAAATCTATAGAGAAAATCAAAACAGCTAAATCCAGAAGTCCTGTAAGTGCTGAAGAAGTAAAAGATATAGACGACTCGGACATATATGATCTTTTTGGAGTTTCTTCAAAATCTCCTTCCGAAGTATCTGATTATGATACTCAAACACTTCCCGGCGGTATTTCTTCCGATATTATATTTAAAGATAGAGATACAAGAGAACTTGAAGAAGCAGATCTGACGGAACAGAAGGGCTTTGAATATAAACATGCTGACAGGATTTATCTCAATTTGATTAAGGAATTGCTGGAAAAAGATTTTACTGCTTTAATTCCTGCCATTCAAATGAACAGGCAGAAGCTGGATGCAAGATTTTTCGAAATACTTGATTATGAAGTGCAGTCGGCAGAGAATGACAGTAAACTTGCAAATGATTTGTATTATCTGAACAGTATCATGAATAATTTGAGGATTCGAGATACAAAGGTTCCCATTTATGTTCCCGGCACCGGTGAAATTGATTCTTTAGAAATGGTACATTTAGGTGATAAGAAAAAGAAGGCTCCCTGTGAGACTTATAAGGAAGAAGTGTCTGTTTCTATAAGTGATACGTCATCTCTCATATTTTCCGGCAGAAGATTTAGTGCAGGTCAGGTGGAAGAAGTTCTTCACCCTGCTCCGGCAATTGTTCCGTCCGATGAGATTCTCACAAAAAAAGACCTTTCCATTTCTTATGATAAAAATAAAGAAAATTCTGACAGGTTCCGTAAGATTCAAAAAAAAGTAATAAAGTATAAGAATATGTTGAGAGATAATCCTGATAATTTTGAAGAGGTTCTTTCCTGCTATAAAAAACTTAAGAAATCTTCTCCTCATAATGAATATGTAATTGATGGTCTTGCATGGGTATATATGAAAAAAGGCTTTTTGAAAAAAGCCTTCAATGAATTAATCACTCTTCTGGAACCCGGTGCTATAAGTGAAAAGAATTCGTGCAAAAAATATTTTTAATTTTTAAGAATGAGTATTGAGTAAAATTTCGTTTTATTCATTTTTTACTTTTTACTCTATTACTTCTTGATAAGCACTTTATAAAACTTAAGAGCTTCCTGAAATTTACCTTTTTGTTCATATATAATAGCGAGTTTAACCATTGTTTCTATGTCATCAGGCTCTGTCTTAAGTTTACTTTTCAGTCTCTTTATTTCTTTATCGCTTATATCTACTTTTATTTTAAACATCTCTGTATATTCAGGGATACAGTTAAGGGAATATTTATATCGGGAAAGAGCTTCCCGGTAATTTCCGAGTTTTTCATAAATTTCCCCCATTCTTCTGTAACAATCGTGAAGATTTTCTGCAGAAGCACTGGCATAATAGGTATAGAGTTTAAAGCATTCAAGAGCATTTTTATAGTCTTTCAGTGCTTCATACGCTACAGCCATATAATAATAACATTCCATAGCTTTCGGATCTAATTGAAGGGCACAGGTAAACTCGTTTAATGATTTATCAAACTCTTTTTTTTCCAGGGATTTTATACCTTCTTCTTTGTAATCTTCCACCGTATATACTCTGTCTTTATTAAGAACAGAGTCCCTGTTGAGAGAAGAGAGAATTTTTTTTATATGATATATTGCTTTTGATAATCTTGCCTTCTTTTCGTAAATAAGAAACAGTTTTATTCTTGTTTCATTATCATAATCATTATCTTTCAGCTTATGTTCTAAAAGATTAATTTCACTGTCGGTAGATACGAGATCTTTATGAAATATATTATTAAATTCGGGATAGGCACTCAGGGCATATTTATAATAAGTCATAGCTTTCGGGAAATTACTCTTTTTTTCATATATAAGGGCTATTTCCGTATAAATTTCCGGCTCATTGTAATGGGAGCGGGAATATATTTCCAGTTCTCCTATTGCTTCATCATATCTTTTCACTGCTGCAAGGGTCCTGCCAAGATAGAGGTGCCCTTCCGAAAGTTTTGAATTAAGGGCAAGAGCCTGCCTGAGTTCAATTTCAGCAGTTTCAAAATTATTTGCCATATAGGCTTCCTTACCTTTTTCAAAATGTTCAAGGGCTTTTGCCGCTTTTTCTTTATAGGTGGTGGATTGCCCTTTCTGTGCTACTGTGTTTCCGTGTATTTCATCTGCTGATACAGACGGACACCATGAGAGCATATAGATAAATAGAAATAAAATTACCTGATAAAGCAAAAAAATCACTCCTTTATGATTTGAATAATGATGAAATTATATCATAAATTTGCTTTTTATAACACGGACTAATGCCTGAAAAAGTGTTTTTTTACGATTTTTAACGCAATCTACATGCTTGACTTTTACTGTAAAATAAAATATATTTATTCTGAAGGAATAAATATTACAGTATTTTATATGTAATTATTGACCTGACCATAAGCATGTAGTAAAGGTCTTATATCCGTCACGCTTTAAGCGTTACGAGAGCATCCACTAGATTTATAATTTCACATACAGGTGTTCAAATGATAATAAATATTAAACAGGTAAAAGAAGATAAAAAAGCTTTTACTGTTATAGAATTATTGATTGTCATATTTCTGTTCGGTATATTTCTTTCTGCCATAGGTACGATATGTGTTCAGGGAATAAAAGCTTTTCATAGATCCAGGAATAAACTGGTAACACAGCAGGAAGCACAGATGTCTATTGACAGACTCTGCAGGGAATTAAATGAAAGTTATGAGCCAGGTATAGCAATAAAAAAAAGCCATGACAACGGAGGAGATCCGAATGAAATATGGGATGCAATCTGTTTTCCTACCTCCAGAAATAATGATGATGCATCAGGTAATACAAATATGAAGAACGGTAAATTAGAGTGGAACAGATATGTAGTTTATTTCAAAAAAATGGGAACAAAAGAGGTTTATAGAAGGGTAATTCAGGTTACAGGTCACCCGGCAAATTCTTTATATCCTGAAGCAGTTCCGAAGGATAAACTCGAATATTTCCTTAAACCATCTTATCCTCTCAGTTGCCCTCCTGCCTACAGTGTTTCCTCAGGCTCTATTACAGATGACAGAAAAATAGCAAAAGAGATTTATAGTATAGAATTTGATTTATATAATCCTTCTCTTGTTAATGTAGGTATACCGGTGGTACATATTACAGTCGATGCCAGGGTTAAACAGGGGACAGATGCAAACGGTAAGGATATCTATGAACAGACTGTTCTGACTACCGATGTAAAGCCTGCTAATAATTGACATTACCAGGGATCCGGTTTTGTTCTTGTAATAAATCCTTCAAAAGAAACATGTTTTAAATGTGATGTCATACCTGCAGCATCTCTTTCTTTCCAGTATACGGTAACAACCAGATGTTTTATTTTATTTATATTATAACCATTATCCCATGACTTTACTTCAACAACAGGTGTAAATATTACATTTTTTATGTTTACAGGTTTAAAGGGCTCAATTATATCATTGGGAAATCCGTCCTGATTGAGATCATAATAAGGAGGAGTCGTAATGTCTCCGTTAGGATTGGCTCTGCTGTAAAAATTTGCACTGTCTCCCTTTGCACCGTAATAGGCACTGTCTCCTCCCGGAAGAGCAGAAGTATTTGCTTCATGATGGACAAATTTCCCCGTTTGATTCGGATCATTTGCATCTCCTCTGTCAGGATAATAATAGTTACTGTTGTTTATATCAGCTATACCGGGATAAAAAGGAATCATGTGAAAATTTTCTTTATAAACCTCGAATTGAGCCATGGCAAGATTTGAAGCTATAGTAATATTTTCACCTTTTTTTATCATCATAAGTCCCTGGGCTATAACACCGAATGTTATCAGCACACCTGTGAGAAGAATTATCATTGAAATTAAAATTTCTATTAAAGATAAACCTTTTTTTGATTTAATAATCATTGTAATTATCAGTTATTCCTTATATATTTGTAATGATAATACTGTAATTTATTATATCAAATTATTATCATGTTTAACATATATTTTATTAAAAATCAGTTGAAGAAAAAATCTTGACTATCTGAAGCTTATAGACTAGAATTTATATATAGACTATTTTTAAGAAATCTTTAAACGTATAGACACATACAATTTCCAGTAAATCAGAGGTGAACTTAATGAAATATTTTAAGAAGCATGGTATAGTTCTTTTTACCGTACTGTGTGTAATGGTAATTTTACTGATTATTTCTTTATCTATAGTTACTCTGAGTACAGGAAGTATAAGAACTATGGGAAATATCAATTCCAGATTTCAGGCTCTTAACCTTGCGAATTCTGCCTGTATGTATGGCATATATGAGCTTGAAACTGACTGGGCCTCTGTTACTGCGTGGGGCCCCGGGTATATGCCAGGGCCCCCGTCTTCCATGTCCTTTATTACCAGAGATATAACCGGTATGAACGGACTCAAGGGAAAATGTAAAGTCGCTTATGTCGATAATCTCAATAATCCGCAAAAAGGAACTGTAATAGGAGGTCCTTCTTTTTACCCGTCTCTTACAGGTACTGATATTTACGGAGAAACTGCCCTGATTGTAGGACAGGGTGAATACAATGGTTTTAAGAGAACTGTTAAAGTAACTGTTAAACACACATATTTCGGTTCAGGTGTTGATGGCTCAATATCTTTAAGTGATGACAGAATTCTGGTAACAGGTATTGAAAATATTAATACCCTGAGTCCAGGACCGGGGACCCTTTATTCTCATGGAGATATTACTTATAATAATCTGAACAGATATAGTATTCTGAACGGAAGTCTTCTCTGCACCAACGGAGATATACCTGCCCCTTCGTCCGGCGTGACAATAGATCAGAGATTTCTTGAGCCGAATCAGATAGATATAATAGGACTTGTAGACTGGAACCTCAATGATCCGAATTTAACAGATGGAGATCCTGTTGCTGTTTATACGCCTGTAGCTTATCCAACAGAACCTTCAGGCATGGATGCTAACAGTATATGCCGCCCTTCATTCAATGTAGACCCTGATATAGGAGACAATTGGACATATTATCATGGAGGTCGTTTAACTGTAGAGCATAATACCTTTGTAAATGGCAGTCTTTACGTAGCCGGTGATACCATGTCGGGGAATATAGAGGGAAACATTCATTTGATTAACAATGCCAGTTTATTTGTAAATGGTATACTGAAAATAGATGGCACTATACTTAATAGTTCTTACGGAAATATATATGTTGCCGGTTATGTAGACCCCAATAATCCTGATCCTAATATGAGAGGGATGGCTTTAAAGATAGGTGAAGTCAATCAGTATACTGTAGACCGGAGAAACTCACACGGTGTTGCCGTATTTACAGATGGTGATATAAGTATAGGTCATGTTCTTAGGAGCTGGGAGTGGACCGGTATGGTGGACGAGTGGTATCAGAAAGCACCGGAGGATATCATGAAAGTTGCTGAAGTATTCAATATGTTAGGACTTCAGGAGGTGGATGCAGCTACGGCTACGGCATGGTACAATAACAGTAATATTTCCAAGGCTCTTGTAGGCTTCCCCGGTATCAGCGGAAGACAGATTCTGCAGGGAGTTGCAAATTATAAACTCGTAGATAAAGGTTTAAAACCGGTACCTGATGATGTTGCATACTGGTTTAAATACATGCCTTCCGAATGTTCAAACTGGATAGAGCAAATAAGCTGGGACACCTTTAAATATAATCCCAGTCTTTATACAGGTGCAAATGATGTTTTTCTTCAGGGAGTATTTTTTACGCATGGTGATTTTTATACCACTACCTTGCCGGGGACTTACGCATGGTGGCCTGTTAGAATTGTAGGCAATGTTATCACCAGGAAGAAGACAGGTGTTTCTCCTCAGGGCCATAATGGTGATGTCAGGTTAAACGGTGCTTCTTCCATCATTCTTTATGAAGAATATTTTAATCAGAGATCAGGTAAGATTCCTGTGAAACCTATACTCACAATATATTCATGGCAGGAATTATGATAATTTTGGTGAGTGGTGAGTAGAGAAAAGTGAAGGGTGAAGAATGAAGAGTGAGTAAGGGCGACCCTCTGTGTTTGCCCGGTACCGGTGAGGCCACGCATTACGCATTACGCATTACGCATTACGCATCACTCATCACGCACCACCTGCCACGGGTCACGGCTATTTATTATGAACGTAACTATAAAATTGAAAAAGGAGATTTTATGCTGGAATTTGAAAATTTTATAAACGGTACCTATGTAGATTCTTCTGTTAAACTCGATGTAATTAATCCTTATAGCGGAGAGGTTGCAGGAAAGGTATCTCAGGCAGGATATGAGGAACTGGAAGAAGCCATTGCCTGTGCATCCAGTTCATTTAATCTTACAAAAAAACTTCCTGTTTATAAGAAAGTAGAAATTTTAAAGTATATAGCACGTAGAATAAAGGAAGAAAAAGAAGATTTTGCAAAACTTATAACCCTGGAAGCGGGGAAACCGATAAAGGATTCACGGGTTGAAGTGGACAGAGCCGTAAACACCTTCAATCTGGCATCTGAAGAAGTATCCAGAGTAAACGGTGAATATTTTCCTCTTGATATTATCCCGGCATCTGCCGGCAGAAAGGCAATAACAGGGAGATTCCCCAGGGGGCCGGTGGCAGCCATTTCCCCCTTTAATTTCCCTCTTAATCTGGTAGCCCACAAAGTTGCTCCTGCAATTGCAGCGGGAAACTCTGTAATTATGAAACCATCTTCCCAGACTCCAATGACTGCTCTTAAACTTGCAGGAATAATAGGAGAAACAGATTTTCCGAAAGGTGCAGTAAATGCTCTCTGCTGTCCTTCCCGTATAGCAGAAAAACTTGCTTCAGACCACAGAGTGAAAGTTCTTTCTTTTACAGGAAGTCCTCCTGTGGGGTGGCATCTTAAAAGTCTGGCTACTAAAAAACAGGTGACTCTTGAACTGGGAGGCAATGCAGGTGTTATAGTCCATAATGACAGTGATGTTGATTTTGCAGTAAAGAGATGTGTTACAGGCAGCTTTTCTTTTTCCGGCCAGGTGTGTATATCGGTTCAGAGGATTTTCGTCCAGAATAAGATTTTCCAGACTTTTCTGGATAAATTTATAGAAGAAACTAAAAAACTGAAAACAGGCGATCCTTTTGATGAAAATACAGATATTGGCCCCCTTGTTAATTCTGCAGGAAAGGATAAGGCTATGAGCTTTATAGAAGATGCTCTCAGTGGAGGAGCCAGATTGTTACTCGGAGGCAAGCCGACAGGTGGTAATATGGTAGAACCTGCAGTTCTTACAGAGGTAAAACCTTCAATGAAGGTATTCTGTGAAGAAGCCTTTTCGCCTCTTGTATCTATTATGGCTTATGAAGATTTTAAGGAAGCAGTAGATATGGTTAATAATTCAATCTTCGGACTTCAGTGCGGGGTTTTTACCGGTGATATAAAGAAAATCTTTTACGCTTTTGAACATATAGAAACAGGAGGGGTAATAATCAATGATTTATCTACTTTCAGGGCAGATCACATGCCTTACGGAGGTATAAAGGAATCTGGTTTCGGAAGAGAAGGGCTCAGGTATGCTATAGAAGAAATGACGGAACTTAAATTACTTGTTTTAAATATGAGTATATGAAAAAAGTCAGACTGTAAAATGAGCTAAAATTTTACATTTTTTTACATTTAAAAACAGTTTTTTAAATTTTTACCGGTATAATTCTTATGAGTAATTAACAAGAATAATATATTACAAAGGCTAATTTTGCACCTGTCGCTCTGAAGAAATCAGAGCGATTTTTTATTTATTAATTGCAATAATAAAAAAAATCCTGTATAATTTGATAATGTTTTTATTGAGATGAGTTTTTATTATAGTCAGGTTTATAGCTATCCATAAATAATAACCTGGTAATGTGTAAAGCGTAACGTGTGATGCTCAGGGATTAAACCCGTCACGCGTTACATGTTACGCGTCACGACAACTTAAATATACTATATATGCTCATGCTCAGGTCAGCAAAAAAATATTGAGAGGTTTATAAAAAATGCTCTGTAAAGTACCAAGAGGAACTGTTGACATACTGCCTGGAACTGTGGAAAAGTGGCAATATATAGAAGATTTATTCAGGAAATTCTCTTTTTTATACGGCTACAAAGAAATCAGGACACCAGTTTTTGAACATACGGAACTTTTTAGCCGTGGTATCGGTGAAACAACTGATATTGTAGAAAAAGAAATGTACACCTTTCTGGATAAAAAAGGAAGGAGTCTTACTCTCAGACCTGAATGGACTGCTCCTGTTATGCGTTCTGTTATTGAACATAATATGTCCCTTTTTCCTCCTTTGAAATTATTTTATGCAGGTCCTATTTTCAGGTATGAAAGGCCTCAACATGGAAGATATCGTCAGGCCCATCAACTTGGAATAGAAGTAATAGGCTCTGACAGCCCTCTTCTGGATGTGGAAGTTATAGATTTAATTTTTAGATTTTATAAGAAGCTCGGGCTTAAAGGATTATCTGTAAGTCTTAACAGTATAGGTTGTGCCCTGTGCAGACCTGATTCCAGAGAAAAGATAATAGAATTTTGCAGAAATAATCTGGCTTCACTCTGTGATAATTGCAGGAGCCGTTTTGAAAGGAATCCTTTCAGAATACTTGATTGTAAAAATGAAGGTTGCAGAGAGATTGCCGCTAAATGTCCTTCCACTCTTGAGACAATCTGTCAGCCATGTAAGGATCATTTTAACACCGTTACGACCTGTCTGGATAAAATTAATATATCCTATAATATTGAGCATACCCTTGTGAGAGGTCTTGATTATTATACAAAAACAGTATTTGAAGTTGTTTCTCAGGATCTCGGTGCTCAGAGCTCTTTATGCGGCGGCGGAAGATATGATAATCTTATGGAAGTTCTTGGAGGAAAGCCCGCTCCCGGTGTCGGTGTTGCAGCAGGACTTGAAAGGGTTATTATGGTTATGGAAAAACAGGGATTATCTTTTGGCCCGCTACAGGAAACCGGTCTCATGGTCATTCCTCTCGGTAAAGAAGCATCTTTATACGGTGTTGAACTTGTTACAAAAATAAGAGAAGAACAGTTTATTTCAGCAGAACTGTCCGTAAGTGACAGAGGACTTAAGGGACAGTTAAATCTTGTAAATAAGATGAATATTCCTCTTGCTATAATAATAGGCGACAGGGAACTTGAACAGAAAGAAGTTATAGTAAGAGATATGAAAAAAGGCGATCAGATTTCGGTAAAAATAGATGATTTAATAGAGTTACTGAAGAAGCGGAGCGGTTGCCATTTCGGGTAAAAATATGTTTTCGAAAGATAAAATCAGTGAGTCGTGAATAATGAGTTTATAGAATATTATTTACTTATTATTACTCACTGCTCACTAATATAACTGATCACTGATCACTGATCACTGATCACTGAAAAGGTTTGGTGAATTATGAATCTGGATTTTAATGCCATACAGGGATTGATTGAAGTATCTGACAGATGTGATATATCTGAATTAGTTATAGAATATGATGGAGTAAAAATAGAAATAAGAAGAGACAGAAAAAAAGATGGCCCTTCTTTTGTTCTTCCTGCCGGTGCAGTTTATGAATCTCCTCCTGTAATTCAGACTGTGCAGAAGGCTGAAAAAGTGATGCCTCCGGTTCAGGAAAGTAAAGTAGAAGAAGAGCACAGCCTCTATTATAAAGTCCTTTCACCTCTTGTAGGAGTTTTTTACAAAGCTCCCTGGCCCGGTGCTCCTCCTTTTGTTGAGATAGGAGATAAAGTATCTGCAGGGCAAACTCTATGTATTGTAGAAGCCATGAAGCTTATGAATGAAATAACGGCAGAAGTGTCAGGAACTGTAGTTAAGTGCCTGAGGGAAAATGAAGAAGTTGTTCAGAGCGGTGATATTCTGTTTCTAATTGACCCTGCATAATCTATAAGCTCCTCGTACAGATTATTTGAAGTCATTGTAACGCGTCACGCGTCACGCGTCACGCGTGACGCGTCACGATTAATGAAGAGATATTTTTTATTTTATGAGAAGATATTTATTTTTCCTCAATTATCTGAAACCCTACTGGTTTATATTGCTTATAGCCACTATTGCTACAGGCCTTGCCAACCTGAGCACCCTTGTTCAGCCGTTCCTGCTCAAATATGTAGTAACAAATGTGCTGGATAAAAAAGATTTGAATTCTCTTAACCTGGTTGTATTTATGATTATAGGTGCCATGCTGGCAAAAGGAATTTCTTCTTATTTTCAAAGATATTTGATGTGTTTTGCCGGACAGAGCATAATAAGGGATCTGCGGGATAAGATTTTTTCACATCTCGGAAAATTGCCTGTAAGTTTTTATGAAAGCAGTAAAACAGGTGATCTTATGACCCGTGTGACTACTGATGTATTAATCCTTCAGCATGTCATTACAAATGTTGTTATCACACTGGTCAATGATACTGTTATGCTTGTATTTGCTTTTGGATGGATGATCTATAAAGACTGGACTCTGACCATTGTAACTATGCTTCTTGCACCGATGATTGCTCTTATTACAGGTAAATTTGGCAAAAAGATTGCTTCTGTAACTAAGCTTCTTCAGCAAAACCTCTCTGACCTTACATCTATGATGCAGGAAATAATTTCAGGCATAAGAATAGTAAAGGCCTTTTGCAGGGAACCTTATGAACTGGAAAGATTTAATAATGCAAATAAAAAGAATCTCCGTTATACACTGAAATCAGAACAGCTTACTGCAACTCAAACGCCTGTAGTAGAATTTATTACAACCATAGGTGTTGCATGTGTTGTCTGGTACGGAGGATATGAAGTCATAACAGGAAAAATCAGTGCAGGAGATATTTTTGTTTTCTGGAGTTATCTCGGTCTTGCCTGTGCTCCTCTCAATCGCCTTACTGTAACATACAGTGACCTGCGAAAAGGGTTGATCTCGGCAGAGAGAATAGTGGAACTGCTTGATGTACCATGCGAATCAGGTGACAGTAAAGTTCTGAAAGACCTTCCTTCCATAAATGGTACAGTGGAATTTAAAGATGTTTATTTTAAATATAATGAACAGGAAGAAGTACTGAAAAATATCAATCTTTCCGTTAAACCAGGTAGTTTAGTTGCTCTTGTAGGCCCCAGCGGCTCAGGGAAAAGTACCTTTATAAATCTGCTTATGAGGTTTTACAATCCCGTTTCCGGTAAGATTTTTATAGATGGTTATGATATAATGGATTACAACCTTTATTCTTTAAGAAAACAGATAGGTGTCGTACCGCAGGACAGTATTTTATTTAACGGAACTATCTACGAAAATATTGCCTATGGAAGACTGGGAGCTAAATCTGAGGAAATTGAAGAAGCTGCACTTATGGCAAATGCTCATGACTTTATTGCTTCTTTTCCTGACGGTTATAATACCGTCGTAGGTGAAAGAGGAGTAAAACTCTCTGGAGGTCAGAGACAGAGGATTGCCATTGCAAGGGTTATACTCAGAAATCCAAGGATATTAATACTTGATGAAGCCACTTCATCTCTTGACAGTGAATCGGAAAATCTCATACAGGAAGCTCTTGCCAAATTAATGAAAGACAGAACATGTTTTGTAATAGCACACAGACTGTCTACAATTTATAATGCAGATAAAATAGTCGTTATAGAAGACGGAGAAATCAAAGAAACAGGAACACATGAAGAATTAATAAAGCAAAATGGCATATATGCCAGATTATGCTGGATACAGTTTCAGGCATCGGGAGTCCTTAAATGAAAAGAGCACTTGTCATACTTGCCCATGGCGGTATAGGTGATGTTATCCTTGCCACTCCTGTTCTTAAATCCCTCAGAGAAGAATTATCTTTAAAATTCCTTGCTATGCTCGTAAGTCCTTATGCAGCGGATATATTGAGTGAAAATCCTTATATAGATGAAATTATTCCGGATAAAGCTCCTGATAATGATAAAGAGAGGGCTCCTTTTTTTTATCTCCTTAATAAAATAAAATCTTATAATTTTGATATTGCCATTGTGCTCTGGAGCACTGCCAGATTTGCCTGGATGATTTATCTTTCCGGAATTCCTGTAAGAATAGGTCAGGATTTTCGCCTTCTTTACAGTTTTCTTTATACAAAAAAAGTCCGCCTCAGAACTGTACTGGAAGACAGAAAAAGCCACTGTGTTGACTGTTTTATGGATTTTGCCAGAGAAGCAGGGGCAGGTATGACAGAGCCTGAACTGTGTCTTCCTGTAAATAAATTTTTTAGAGAAAGAATTTCCGATTTATTGGAGAACCATGACATACAGGAAAAAGATGTGCTTGTCGGTTTTCATCCAGGAAGAGGCCTTTCACTGTCTGACTGGCCTTGTGAAAAATTTGCTGCCATTGCCGATGCCGTACAGAGAGAAACAGAGGCAAAACTGGTTATTACAGGAGGAGTTAATGAAATAGACTTTGTTTCCAGCATAGAAGCTTCTATGAAAACAAAAGCTTTAAATATGGCAGGTAAATTGTCTCTTAAAGAATTGATTGCTCTTATAAAAAGGTGTAATGTGTTTATCTCCATGGACAGTGGCCCCATGCATATAGCTGCTGCCTGTAAAACTCCTACTGTAGCTATTTTTGCTCTGAAAAGCGATTTGCCTCCCAGATGGAAACCATATAAATGCGATCATATTATAGTGAGAAAAGATACTTCATGTAAAGAGAAATGTATAAAAGAAAAGTGCAAAAAATTTACCTGCCTGGCAGAGCTTACAGAGGAGGATATAGTTAATCCTGTCAGAATTCTTTTGAAGAAAAGTAGTGAAGGGTGAGTGGCGTTTAATTAAACGCCCTGATTGGTTAAATAATTATTACGCATTACGCATCACGCATCACGATTTTTATTTTATGGATAGGCAAACTTTAGAAAAACAATATGAATTATGGCTTCTAGAAAGTGAGAAAACTCTGAATCTTCCGGAACCTTTCCTGAAGCTCGATACAGGTAATTCAGAAATTTCTTCTATTGAAAAAATGATAGACGAAATCAGAAGAACTGCTGTAAGAAAGAGATACGGGAAAATAGTTTCTTCCAGGTCGTCTATGCCGATGGTTTCTGTTATTATGCCGACATATAACAGGAAGGATTTTATAGCAGAAAGTGTACAGAGTGTTTTAAATCAGACCTTTAAAGATTTTTCAATTCTTGTTATAAATGACGGAGGAAATATTGACGTAGAAGATATTCTGAGGAAATTCCATGATGAGCGGATAGAATATTTCAAGATTCCTCATAAAGGACTTTCAGGGGCACTCAATACAGGTCTGTGGGCCTCAGGAAGTAAATATATCTCTTATCTTGATGATGATGATTTTTATTATCCTGACCATCTTGAAACACTGGTTACGTGTCTGGAAAAAGAGAAACTCCATGTGGCTTACAGTGATACTTACTGTGTAAGACAGGAAAAAAGAGATGGAGTATATGTTACCACATCAAAGGAAATATATTCCAGAGATGTTGTACCAGCAATGTTTTTAGTCAGGAATCATATTCTGGCACCGTTAGCACTGATGCACAGGAGAGATTGCCTGAAGGTTACAGGTTATTTTAACGAAAAACTTCCTGTTGTTATGGACTGGGAATTATGGGCTCATATGGCACAGAAGTTTAAATTTTCTCATGTAAAGCATATTACAGGTGAATACAGGGTGAGAACTGATAAAACCAATATATCGTCCAACAGGTTGAAAATGAAAGTTTATTCTGATATGGTACGTAAATATCTTATGGATAAATATATTCTCAATAAACTTGACGATTTCATAAAACAGGAGAATTATGCTGAAACAGCAGAACTTTTACGCATATATCTCGGTGAATATCCCTGCCATGTTAAAATTCATTTTATTCAGGCCCTCTGCCATTTCAGAGTACGTAATTTTTATTCTGCTTTTAAATCCTGTAACAGAGGGATAAATTATTTTATGCAGCCCTTTCTGGATGAGATTAATTATCTTGGCCAGGAATTATTCGGCTATTTCAGGAGGAGGAAATAAAATTGTGTGACCATCCTTCTGTATCAATAATAGTAATCAATTACAATGGTCTTTCTTTACTTAAAGATTGCTTTACGTCCCTCAAAAAATTGACCTATCCTTCAGAGTCTATTGAATTTATTATGGTAGATAACGGCTCTTCTGACGGGTCTGTTATTTTTATGAAAGAAAATTTTCGTGACGTTAAAATAATAGAAAATAAAAAAAATCTTGGTTTTGCAGAACCAAATAATACGGCTGCTGCAATGGCGAAAGGAGAATATCTGGCTTTTTTAAATAATGATATGAGAGTAAGGCCTGACTGGCTCTTGAAACTGATTGAGGCTATAACAAATTCTCCTGATGATGTTATATGTGTGGGCTCTAAAATTTTAAACTGGCATGGAGAAAAAGTTCAGTTCGGAGGAGGGGGTCTTGCTTTTGACGGCCGTGGTTTTGAAGTATCTTCTTTACCACCTTCTGAAGAACCATACCCTCCCGTGCTATTTGCCTGTGGCGGAGCTATGTTAATAAAAAGAGATATTTTTATTAGACTGGGAGGTTTTGATCCGAAATATTTTGCTTATTTTGAAGATGTTGATCTGGGATGGCGTTTATGGATTACAGGCTATAGAGTTTTACTCGTTCCTGATTCAATTGTTTATCATCATCATCAAAAAACGGGAAGTGCCATATTTTCACTGGAACAAAAGATTTTTCTCGGTGAAAGAAATTGTTTTTACAGTATGATAAAAAATTATGAAGATAAATATCTGGCAAAATTGCTTCCTGCAGTACTACTGTTGAGGATAAAAAAAATGCTTATCCATTCGAAACTGGACAGAAGCGACTGGATTGCAGGTAAAGATTTTATATATAAGAAAAGTCCCGGGTTTTATGACATTATCAAAGATTTTATACTGAATATAAAACATGAAGGTTTCTCATATATATTAAGGAGGAAATATAATATTCTTCCTTACTGGTTGGAACGGCTTATTACAAGACACTATGTTCTTACCACCAGGCCCTCTATGGGGCCTTTTATTGCTCTTGAAGATCTGATGGAAGATCTGGATTATTTATTTGAAAAGAGGGAATTTATTCAATCGCAGAGGAAAAGAAGTGACAGAGAGATTTTTCACCTCTTTCTCGATCCTTTTAACTGTCAGTATGATGAAGAAGAATATGTAAAGGTAAGGAATAGTATTATAAAAAATTTGAAACTTTCTGAGATGTTTTTGTCAGAAGACGGTGAGGGATTGGTACCATGATGTATAACGGGTGGTTCCATGATGCCTGTTTTCACCGGAACCGGGCGAACACGGTTCACCCCCACGACTCACTACTCATTCTTCCCCCTTCACTTTTCACTTTTAATTCACTTGCCAAAATTCGATATTTCATTTATAATTTTATAGTTAACTGAATCATCGCGTTACGCGTCACGCGTCACGTGTCACGAACATACAGGGGTAATATATGTTAGGTTTTAGAAGATCTAAAAAAGATATATCCAGCAATGTTGAAACAGTATCCAGATCTGAAAAAAAATACAGTACCTCCACTGATTATTCAAGAGATAGGTCGAAAGACCTTATAGTGAAATCAAAGGAAATGCTTCTTGACTCTCCTGATTTTTTCTGTGAACTCAGGGGAGAGCAGCCGGATGAATATGAATATAAAATATTTATTATTGAACATGCCCTGAAAACAATATGGAAACATGCCAAAGAAGGTATGCCACAGGGTGTGGGAGGCATTCTCCTGGGAGGACTTTACAGAGATCCTGAGAAAAACGAAGAATATGTGGAAATACACAATGCTTTTCCCTCTGCCTCTTCTTTTAACGAAGAAATGAGCCTTCGTGTTGTAAATAGAGTAATTGCAGATATGGAACAGGTATCTATTAAAACATATCCCAATCAGATTGTAATTGGCTGGTACCATACCCATCCCGATAAGGGCATATTCTTTTCTGAAAATGATGAATTAATACATGAAACATTTTATCGTGAAAGTGCCAATGTAGCTCTTATACTCGATCCTGTGATGGAAATAGATCCTCTGAGAGAAACCTATAAAAATATAGCTTTTTTTTACTGGAAAGATAAGTCTATAGAAAAGAGTTCCGGATATTATGCTTATAAACCGAGACAGCTTGCAGAAAGTATTTCACCTACAGATAAATTGCGAGAAAAATATCACAGAAGACTTGCTTCAATAAGAAGTGCCAGAGAACAGCTGCCTCCTACAGAAGTTAATATGGAGGAAGAAGAAAATCAATACGGTGATTTTATACCTCAAACAGAAGAAGATGATATATTATTTAATGCTGTTCGAAGGTATGAAAAGCCGGAAGTGCCCCCGTCCGAAGCATTTTACACAAAAGGAACTGCAGGTGATGTAAGAAACTTTTCAGATGACAGAAATTATGGGCCTTCAGAAGAAATGTTTCCGCCAGTATCTGAAGAGCGTGGAAGTTCTTCTCTTTTAAAAGGTATCAGAGCCAGACCCGGTAATAAAATGTCTAATATTCAGTCAGTGCCTAAAAAAAGAGGGCTTCGTGTTTCTCCGAGAAGCGAAATTCCTCCAGGAGGAAGTGAACATGTACCATCAACGGTACGGGATACGATAAGTCCTCCCGGTATTCCATATAGAGCCGGTTCATTACCTTATGATATGAGATTTAATGAAGCTGAACCTTATTCTCGCAGTAGTCTTCCGGAAAATCCCCGTATAGAACAGGGAACTTCAGTATCAAGGAATTATGGACGGGGAATTGTCAGAAAATCCCCTGAGAGAAGACAGGATTTATCCGAAGCATTTCGTGGAAGTATGAGAGATTTTACCTCTCAGACCTCAGACAATTCAGACGACTATTCATCAGGAGATTATTTGTCTGAAGACAGGAGAAAAAAATCTTCCCCTGATGAAGCAGGTGATTCTTTATATATAGAATTTGATTCTTCCGAGGAAGACGTCATGCTTGATGACGAAGAACATGAAGATCCGTCTCCTTATGAAAGAGCGGAACCGATTCGGGAAATACCGGCACTTTTAAGAAAAGAAAGTCCTTCTTTTGCTTCTTCCAGGAGAGAAGAAGAGAAGAGAAAAAGACCACCTTCTTTTGTAAAAACTCCTCGTTCTGATGGTTCCAGAAGGGTCGCTCCTGTGCCGCCCCGTTCTGATGGTTCCAGAAGGGTCGCTCCTGTGCCGCCGGGACCGGTAGTAACAAAAAATGACATAGAAAAAGAATATATTGCAAAAAACTATTCAAAGATGTCTTCCGAAACCGGTAATTTTATAAGTCATACAGAAGGTTTTTCCGGCAGAGAACACGATCCTGAATATGATTCTTTTTATAATGATACTATACAGATACTTGGCGGGAGAAACTGGAGGATGGAACAGAAGCAGGTTATTCGTGATCCTGATGAAGCATCATACCCTGTAAGAAGGACAAAGAGCGGTCTCCTGAAAGCTCATAAATATAAATATTACGGCAATGAAGAAATGTCTGAAGAAGAAAGGATTGAGGAGTAATAGTAGTGAGTAGTGAGTGAAATTAACTCTAAAACACTGCTCGGTGACTGTAAGAAAATAACTCTGGCAAATTATGGTTGTTGTCCTCCCGTCACGATTGTAAATATTATATGGTTATTTTTTTACAACGCCTCACCAAAACATATGCTTTCTATTTTAAAAAATAAGCTTTTTTCTCTTTCAGATTTACTTTCTGTTGTTCAGAGCAGAAAAAGTAGAAGAGAAAAACTTGTATTTACCAATGGTTGTTTTGATCTTATTCATGTAGGTCATTTGAGATATCTGGAAAAAGCTCGATGTCTGGGAGATTTTCTTGTTATAGGTCTGAACAGTGATGAGTCTGTCCGTAATCTGAAGGGAGAGGGAAGACCTTTTGTTACAGAGATGGAAAGAGCAGAAGTTCTTTCTGCTCTGGTATTTGTAGATTATATTGTTATATTTTCCGAAGCAAGGCCTGACAGATTGATTGAACATTTGATGCCCGATATTCATGTCAAAGGCGGAGATTATAAAGAAAAAGAACTGCCTGAAAGAACTATTGTGGAAAGTTACGGAGGCAAAGTGGTTATAGTGGAGCTTGTACCTGGTAAATCAACTACCTTTATGGCAGAAGAGATTTCTCGAAAATTTAATTTCAGCTAAAATTTGTGAATATCCTGACAATTTTTTATAAAATATTTGTGGTATACTAAGGATCAGTCAGGAAATAACTACATCATAGTTAAAGTTTATATCGTGATGCGTAATGCGTAATGCGTGACGCGAGGATACAATCGTTCTAATAATTTGCCGGAGTTATTTTTCTTGCAATCCTAAGTAAAGTCTGCTGATAATAGCAGAAGATGTACGAAATAAGGAGATGTTAAAATGGATATAGGAAAAACAGGAGTCAATACAAATTTTCAGGCGGCGAAAAAACTTGTTGCCGAGTTTCAGGCAGTAAGTGAAAAAGTTCAGCCTTTTGATATTGACGATAAGGTGGATTTAAACAGTGCAAGAGGTGTTGTAGAATTAAATTTTTCCGATCTCGGAGGAACGGAAAAAATGAAAAAATATACAGGGAAAGTGCAGTTTGATCCTGCAACAAAACATACGAACGACATGTTTATAACCGTTAACTATGATAAGCCTGACGGAGTGGGTGTAAATTACAGTTACAGAGATAATAAAGAAGAAGGAATATTGAGTTACAGAAAAGATGATATGTACCAGGAATTTCCATGTTACAGGGATATTGAAGAAGCCAGAATCGATAAGAAAACCGGTGACGTAATTTCTTATGAAAGATATGAAGAAAGAGACGGATTCCTCATGCCTGATACAGGCGGATCCGATGTGTTTTAGCATATGTCAGAACAGGAAATTTTACTTGGTAACGGAGCAATAGCAAGGGGCCTTATAGAAAATGGCTGTCATATGGTTTATTCTTATCCTGGCACACCGAGTTCTGAAATACTTCCTGAAGTGGTAAGATATAAGAAAACGTTCGGTTTAAACACTTATATTGAATGGTCTGTAAATGAAAAGGTTGCTTTTGATAATGCCTATGCTGCAAGCCTTACAGGAAAACGTTCCTGTGTAATTATGAAACAGGTAGGACTAAATGTGGCTTCTGATTCTCTTATGAGTTCTGCCTATACAGGTGTTAAGGGGGGCATGATTATAGTTTCCTGTGATGATCCCGGGCCCCATTCATCTCAAACTGAACAGGACAGTCGCTTTTTTGCCATGTTTGCCCATGTGCCTGTTTTTGATCCGTCCCATCCTCAGGAGGCACATGATGTGATAGGCAAAGCTTTTGCTGTGTCGGAAAAATATGAGATACCTGTTATAGTCCGTTCCACTACAAGGGTCTGTCATGGCCTGGCCAGTATTAAAACAGGCCCTGTAAAGAATTGTGAAAGAAAAGCTGCTTTTAAAAAAGATCCTTCCAGATGGGCTGCCACTCCTGCATATAGATATAAACTTCACAGAGAGTTGAATGAAAAACTTGTCTGTATCGCTGAAGACGTTTTGCATGATAACGATTTAACCTCTGTGAGTCTGGATGGAAATGCTTTTGAACTGGGTATAATATCTTCCGGCGTTTCTTATGCCATATTAAAAGATATTTTACGGGAACTGTCTCTGGATACTGTTATACCGGTACTTAAACTCTGTGTGCCCTATCCGTTCCCGGCTCGAACAGTTTCTGATTTCTGTATCAGATGTAAAAAAGTTCTTATAATAGAAGATACGGAACCTGTTATAGAAATGCAGATAAAGACCCGGGAAAAAATTCTCGGCCGTTCTACAGGACATATTCCCGGAGAAGGAGAACTCACACCGGAGATCATATATTCTTCTATAAAATCTGTCTGGAATAAAGACCTGGAAGATGATACTGATTTCATTACTTCCATTAAATCTTCTATGGAATCTATGAAATTACCTGTTCACATACCGACTCTATGTCCCGGTTGCGGTCACAGAGCAGCTTTTTATGCCATAAAGAAAGCATTTCCTGAAGCCATATTTACCGGTGATATTGGCTGTTATACTCTGGGTATAAACCTTGGTGCCGTAGATACTGTCCTTGATATGGGAGCATCAATTACTATGGCAACAGGCTTCTATCAGGCCTGCCATCAGGATGAAATTAAAAAAACTGTTATTGCCACCGTAGGAGATTCTACCTTTTATCATTCAGGAACAGCCGGGCTGTTGAACGGTGTGTACAATAAAGCAAGGTTTATTCTTGTCATACTGGATAACAGTATAACTGCCATGACAGGTATGCAACCCACTGC
Source organism: Vulcanimicrobiota bacterium (assembly GCA_040217665.1). GTDB lineage: Bacteria > Vulcanimicrobiota > SpSt-956 > SpSt-956 > JAKJGF01 > CALARM01. The sequence continues at coordinate 16,983 of JBEHWP010000003.1, read as the reverse complement.
GGGAACAGGAGAACTGCCTGACGGAACTGAAGGAAATAAAGTTCCACTGATTGATCTTGTAAAGGGATGTGGAGTAACATATATAAAGGAATTGGATCCATATGAACTTTCCGGGTTTATTTCTGTCATTAAAGAGGCGGGAGAATATACCATGAAGGCAGACGGAGGGATTGCTGTTATAATAGCAAAACACCCGTGTGTTCTTTATACGAAAAATAAGAGAAAACCTTCACAAAAGAAGGTTTATATAAAGGATAACTGCACAGGATGCAGATACTGTATCAGAGCTTTTGAATGTCCTGCTCTTATCTTCAAGGAAGGCAGGGTTGACATAAATAGAAAAATTTGCATAGATTGCGGAGTCTGTGCAGATATAAATATATGTCCTTTCGGAGCGATCGGGACAGTGAACGGTGAACAGTAGTTATAGCGAACATTACTTTATATATTATAACTGCTAACTGGTAAAGGAGATTTTTATGGAACATGAATTTATCATTACAGGTCTTGGAGGGCAGGGGGTACTTTTTTTAACAAAAGTTCTTGCTTTTATTGCAAAAGAAAACAATCTTCCTTTTATCGGCTCTGAAGTGCATGGTATGAGCCAGAGAGGAGGGAGTGTGGTATCACATCTCAGGATCGGCGATTTCTCAGGCCCTCTTGTAAGGCAGGGGAGAGCGTCTGTTATATTTGCTCTTGAAGAAAGTGAAGCCTGTCGAAATCTTTCTTTTATCAGGTATGGAGGACATATTTATATTGATACAGCAGGTGAAAAATTTCCCCCTGAGCCATTTAAAGAAATACTTGTGAAACGTAATGTAACTTCTGTATTAATTAATGCCACATCTATTGCTGCTGAACTTCAATCTCTACCTTCTGCCAACCTTGTTCTTCTGGGACGTTTTATTGCTACAGAAGAGAGTTTCCCTGCAGATTCTGTTGAGAGAGCTATAAGTAAAACCGGTAATCCCCGGGTAATAGAGAAGAATCTTCACGCTTTTCGACGGGGACTTAATTTGTAACGCGTGACGCGGCGTGAGACGCGTCACGCATTACGACTATTATTTCTTAATCTTCTTTATTGCCTCTTCAATAGCTGTCCTGGCTTTACCGTCACTTTCTTTTTTCAGAGCATCTTTCAGATAGGGCAGAGCTCTTGCATCATTCATTTTCTTCAATGCATCTGCCACAGTGGAACGCACATAAGGGGAAGTATCCTTTTTTAAGGTTATACCGAGAGGTATTATGGATACTTCATTATCTAACCGGGCCAGGTATAAAGCGGCTACTGCTCTTTTTTGTTCATTACTATCGTTAAGGGTTTCTATGAGAGGATAGAGGGCACGGAGTTTTTTGTCAAGGAGCATTTTCCCTGCCGTTTTAATATCTTCTTCTACTGTACCGGCGTTAACCATTGTATCTACAAGTTTTTTTACACCTTCATAATCTCCCTGAGGTTCACCTCTGAGTTCTCCCAGAGCATTTGCCGCAGTCCTTCTTACATAGCCGTTTTCATTCATAAGGAATTCTATTAAGACGGTAATTTTTTCAGGCTGTCCAAGATGTATGAGTGATACTGTAGATGATAATTTTTCAAGACCTGAAGAATTTTTATAAATATCTTCCACCGGTTTTATTGCTCTGTCATCCCTTATTTCTCCAAGAGCCCATATGGCACTTACCCTTACGCTTGAAGAAGAGTCTTTGAGTGTTAGAACAAGTTTATCTACAGCATCTTTTGCCTTCATCATACCGAGTGTTACGGCAACATAACCCCTTATTTGAGCATTTTCATTATCAAGAGCTTTTATAAGCTCAGGTATTCCGTCTTTACCCAGTAAAATTAACTGTTCCTGTGCTATTTTGATTTTTTCCGTATCACTGCTTCCCAGGTCTTTAATAAATTTATCTGCATTTGTTCTTGCAGAGAAGGCGTTGGATGTGAATGATAGGAACATGATTACTGTAAGTAAAAAATAAGTCAGTTTTTTCATAAAACATTCCTTTCTGTTTGAATGAATAGTGAGTGGTTTCTTAGAGCCTATTCAAAAAGTCATCAAATAACTTCCGGTGGGTTCTTACTATATTAAAATTTCTTCATAATACAAAAAAATCCTCTCTTTTTTATAGAAGGAATAGAGTCCTGATTAGAGAAATTATAATTTATATTATTCATAATTCGACTGTGGACAATTAGACTCACCAATAAGACTTTGATTTAAGTCCTGAATAAAATGGCCAAAGTCAAGTCATAACAATTTATAATTATTGAGCTGACTATAAGCATGAAATATAGGTCTTAGTCCCGTCATGCGTTACGAGAGCAGTTATGTATTATTTATGCTTACGTCAGTAGTGAATGAGTCATAACGCGTTACGTATTTTATGAACATAATTATTACTGCAAACAGCCCCGGTGAACTTTACGGATGGGCCAGACCTCTCGCGAGAAGACTTAAAGAAACCGGTAATAATATTATACTTGTACTCCTTCCATGTGTTTTTTCCAGCGGCCAGGAAAAAAGAGTTGCCTCTGAAATGTCTTTTATAGACGGTGTTGTTACAGGGAAAGAATATTTATATGTTATGTTTTTATATAAAAAGTTAAAGGTTTTTGAAAAATTCCCTCCTCATATTATAGTTCATCTGGGAGGAGATCTGTTTCACTCTGCTCTTATGGCCCGGAGATTTAATATAAAAGCTATTGCTTATAAATGGGCCAATAAAATATGGGATTCTTATTTTATTAAATATCTGGTACCGCAGAAAAAATTTAAAGAGATTATGCTGGAACATGGTATAAAAGAAGAAAAAATTGAAGTTATAGGAGAATTTGTAGCAGATGCGGTTCTGGATGAACTGAAAGATGAGAAAGAACATAAAGACATGGTTTCCGGACATCCTGTTATCTGTTTCATGCCAGGAAGCCGCTCCCATGAGTTGAAGTGTCTTGTGAAATTTTTTATGAAGATTGCAGAACTTATTTCTATTGAAATTCCTTCAGCTTCTTTTATTCTTTCTCTTTCCCCTTTTATTTCAATGGAAGTTTTTTTGAAAATTTTATCTTCTCCCGTTGCACGGGGTTTTACAGGAAGTGATGCGAAATTTCAGAAAGAAGGTAGTTATCTTGAGACTTCTTCCGGTGTAAGAGTCTTATTATATCAGGGAGGTACGGGAGCTATAGCCAGAGCAGATTTTGTCATTACTATTCCCGGAACAAAATCTTCAGAGGCAGCAGTTCTCGGAAAGCCTATGATCGTAATAACACCAATGAACAGACCTGATTTAATACCTTACTGTGGTTTTGTCGGACTTCTGGATTTAATACCATTCGGTTCCTATCTGAAAGGCAGGTTGATATTACAACTTGTGAAAACGTTCGGTTTCACTGCTTTACCGAATATTCTTGCAGGAAGGGAGATTGTTCCTGAAATGACTGAATTCATCACTCCCGAAAAAGTAACAGCAAAAACTCTTCAATTGTTAAAAGACAGTGAAAAATTTAAGATTATGTCGGAAGAATTGAAAAAATTGTATTTTCCAGGAGCTGCTGACAGAGCAGTGAAATTAATTCTGGAAAGTATCAATAATGGGTAATATTTATATGGGAAGAGTGAAAAGTGAAAAGTGAGGCGTAAATGGTGAGCATGTGCGTTTAATTAAACGCCCTGAGATTAGTTACGCATTACGTATCACGCATTATAGTATACCCGTCACACGTTACGGGTCACGAAATAAGGACTGAATTATTTATGAATATACAGAATATTGTTCCTCATGAATTTGTGTCTCTGGATTTTACAGGTGAAAATATGGAATTATTGAAATCTGCTTTGAGACATAGAAATCTTGCAGTAAGGCACAGGGCAGCAGATTTGCTGATAGCATATTTTAAAGGTTCATCACTTTCTATTTTTATTGAAGCCGTGAATGATAGTGACTGGTATGTCAGATGTGATGCCATATGGTCTATAGGACAGCTTCAGGAAAAATCTGCTACGGGAGAACTTGTAAAAGCTTTAAGTGATCCTGAGAGGAAGGTTTACACTATGGCTGCAGAAGTGCTCACAGCTTTTGACTGGAAACCTTTCAGTTTTGAGGAAAAGTTGAGATATTATTTTGCACGTGGTAATTTTGGTGAATTGATTAAACTCGGTGAAGAAGCATTTCATCTTTTTATAGAACATCTCAATTATATTCCTAAAAACTGGGATCTCGCCTGTAAATCAGCCCATTCCCTGGGGATTATAGGAGATAATAGGGCAGTTGTTCCTCTTATAGACGTATTGAAACTCAATAATCTGAGGGTTAATATAAGAGCAGCCGAAGCTTTAGGAAATATAGGCGACAGGAGAGCTTTTATTCCTCTTATGGAGCTTCTGAAAGAAGCAGATCTGGAATTGCAAATAAAGGTAGTTGAAGCTCTGGGAAAAATCGGAGATGAAAGAGCTGTAGATACATTATGTTATAAACTGAAAGAAAATGAACCGGAATTGCGTCTGGCTGCAGTCAGGGCCCTTGGAGAACTTTCCAGCAGTGCTTCTATAGAAGCTCTTATGGATATTATAAAAAATGACAAAAATCTCGAGATTAAGAGACTTGCAGTAAAAGCACTCGGTGCTATAAAGAAGCCTGAATCTGTACCTTTTCTCATAGGTTTATACGGAAAAAGAAAAGAAGAGTTTGAAGATTCTATAGTTGAAGCTCTGTATTCCATAGAGGATAAAAGGGCTTTTTCTGTTTTTATTTCTTCTCTTGAAAGTGATAGACCGCAGGTGAGGTTTCTTTCTGCAAGAGCTCTCGGAAACATCGGGGCAGAAGAAGCTGTTCCTGCACTTTTAAAGACTCTTTATGATGAAGACTGGGCCGTATGTTCGGAAGTAATAAAAGCACTGGGAAAACTTGCAGATACGAGAGCACTGGAAGGATTGAAAGATTTTATAGACCATAAAAGGAGCTATATCAGAAAACTTGCCGTAAGAGCAGCAGGGAATATGGGCATGGGAGCTTCTTTCGTTATATTACCTGCCCTGAAAGATAAACATAATTATGTCCGTTTTTCTGCTGCTATGGCACTTCATAACATGGGATGGGATACAGAAGATATATGTTTAAAAGCAGATTATTATTTTGCTGGAAGAGATTATAAGAGTCTTTTATCACTCGGTAATACCGGCACAGATGTTCTTGTTAAAGGACTCGGTGACAGCTATTCCATTATAAAGGATTCTGTTGAAACGTTCATCATGTCTCTTGGAGAAGGAACAAAACCTGTGATTTTATCTGCCCTGACGAGTAAAGATCCGCAGGTAAGAGCATGTGCTTTAAAATTACTGGGAAAACTTGGTACAGGAGCAGAAATTATAGTGAATTATCTTAAAGATGAAAACAGTTCAGTAAGAAGAACTGCAGCGGGAGTTCTCAGAGATTTTCCGGCTGATGATCTGATAATGGAACATCTGGCTCTGCTGCTTCACGACATAAATTCCGGTATCAGGAGAACTGCAGTAAAAACCATGGAAAAACTTGAGAAAAAACGACAGAACCCTTATGCTGAAACAGGTAAAAAATATTCCCCTGAAAAAAGAGAGGTTTTTGTAGAAGAATCGGCAGATATGAGTGAAGATAAAGAATATTCTTATGATGAAATGATACCTGCCGGTAAGGGAGAAGAAAAAAAACAATCGGAATGGAGAAGTGTTATGGAACTGTGTAATAAAATGCCTGAAAGTTATTATCCGGAACAGTATATCAATATAGTATTATATGAACCGAAAATACCTCCCAATACCGGTAATATAGCCCGTCTCTGCGCGGGAACCGGTTCAAAGCTCTATCTTGTTGGTAATCTCGGGTTTTCTTTTCGCGATAGATCCCTGAAACGGGCAGGCCTTGATTACTGGCATCTTGTTAATATGTTTTACTATCCTTCTATGGAAGAACTTTATGCTGATTTTCCGGAAGGACGGTTTTTCTATTTTTCCAGCAATGTGGTAAAACCCTATACTGCAGTTTCTTATAAAAAAGGAGATTTCCTTGTATTTGGCCCTGAAACACCGGGACTTCCGTCATCTATGCTGAAGGAACATGAAGATTCGTGCCTCTCCATACCCATGTGGGGTGAGGCCAGAAGTTTTAATCTCTCCAGCTCTGTTGCTGTTGCAATCTACGAGGCTTTACGTCAGTTAAATAACGGATGGCTTTAGGTCTTCCAGGGATGGGAAAATAAATATTACTTTCCGGATAGGCTCTTAGTGCTGATAGTGGTAGACATGACACCAGTTAAATCTCTGCGTGGTGCTCTGGATAGAAAAGATTTCCTATTATAAGTATTACAAATTTTTAAAAAAGTACTACGATATTAAATAATATTACAAAATTTTCATATTTTTTTAACACTTTTGTAACAACATAGAAAAAAAAAGTGTTATAATTATTACAGTAGTATAGTTTATTATAAAGTGTTATAAATCATTTTTATTGCAGGAGGTGGGGGGGATATCAACTTAATTTTTTAGTATGTTCAAATATTGAAAGGAGGCGTAAAATCCGGATAAAACTGGAGAAAAAATATGAAAAAGACTTTATTGACTCTCAGTATAGTGGCGCTTTTAATGTGCATGGTTATGTCAGTATCTTTTGCCGGAACCACTGTTATTACAGTTGAAAAAGATACTGAAGATGCAGGAAAAGTAATAAAAGATGCAGGTCATCTGACAAATCTCAATGGAGCTATGGTATGGAACGGAAGCGAATGGGTAGTGAATAATTCATGGGCTCATATGTATTTTTCCGATCTCAGAACAGGTAAACGTCTGGCCGACCATGATCCATTCAATATATCTACCAGTGCTAATACAAGTTCAGACATACAGAATGTATGGAATGATTATTATCAGAAAGAAACAGAATATAACAATTATCTTGAGCAGAAATCTGCCTGGGATACAGCTTATGCAGCATGGGTAGCAGATCCTAATTCCAATCCCAATCCGGGCAATGCACCTGTTGCAGTCCCTGCTCCTACAGTTCCGGGACAGAATGTATATGGTTCTTCAGAAGTAGTTAATGTCGGGCCCTATGAAATTACCAAGAAAGTATACAGTTATTCCATAGCTGATCCTGCCGGTAATACTTATACCTATCAGGGGATAGAATATTCCGTAAAACAACCGGACGGAACTACAGTAGTTCTGAAGAGCCGTGGAAGCGGAAATGGTGGTGGTAATGGACAGGCTACCGATCAGTCATATTTCAATATCTATGTGGAAAATAAAGGCGGAACCGTTACTGCTCTGAGAGGTGACCCTGTGTGGTTTACTTATAAGACCGATGTAAATACTGCCAAGAATATGATGGACGGACTAAGTTCATCCAATAAAACCGGTGATTTACCGAGTAATAATGCCAATTATTATATGGATATCAGAGGTGGCTCCGATATGGGTGGCATTACATATAAAATGACAACCTCTACTGTAAATGCTAAAACCAATAACCTTGGTTCTACATTTGCAACAGGTTTTTCAATTCAGTACCTCGATACCAGTACCAACAAGGTAAAAGAAATTAACTTTACACCATCTATTTTGAATGAAACAATTACCCCGAAAGTAACGCCGAGTTGTTGCTGTTGATAATTTAATCCGTTATTAGTGATAGATAAGGAATAGCGAAAGCTATTCCTTAGTCTGTTTTATAGATTAACTCTGTTTTTAAATAATGTTTAAAAGAAAGGGTGTTATTGTGAGTAAAATTATTACTATAAGTCTTATTCTAATTCTGTCTTTTTCCATATGTAATAATCTATTAGCCCAGGAACAGAACAGAGGGCTTTCTTCTGTATCAGGTACTATAGAAGAAATAAATACAGATAATAAATCCTTTATAATTTCAACAAGAAATAAGGTTGACAAAACTATTCTTACTAACTCAAAAACCAGTTTTTCGAAAAACATGGTTACAGTGAAGTTCAATGATTTTAAAGTAGGTGACGCGATCCTTGTTTCTACAGAAAATAATACTCTCGATGAGATTATAGCAGTAGGAGTTTTTGATGAACAGACTGCTTTTTTACTGGCTACAGGACAGGGAGTCGCTGTAGAGTATTCAGGAACAGTTCATGAAATAAAAGGAAATAAAGTTACAGTTATTACGAACGATGGAAAGAAAGAACTTAATATTACCTCCGGTACCAGAGTTATGAAGGATCTTAAACCGGTACCGCTCTCTGCTTTTCGTTCCGGTGATAAATTCTATGCAAAAGCTTCTTTCCCCGGTTTTGTCGAACATGAACCAGAGATTATTGAACCTGCTTATTTTCTGGATCCTCTGTCCTATGTAAATGACCTTTTTGTAACTTCCCATGGTCCTATGGTTCTGAGAGGTGTTGTCACAGAAGTTTTGAAAGAAAAATTCACCTTCAAAATAGGTAAAGAGAAGGTTCTTGCGAATAACAGGACTGTTATGCTTGTACCACAGAGCTTTAAAGGATTGAATTCTCTCAAGGGAAAAGCTGTAATGATCTACAGTATTACACAGCCTATGCCGGGAAGAACCTATATAGCCGGTGCGGTTTTTGTAGAGGAAGCCTTACCTGTTATACTGGACAGTCTGGCCAGAACAGATTCATCGAGTGATGAAATTAAGACTTTAGGGGAAGGTAAAATTGTAGACATAAATAAAGCTAAAAAAACTGCCATTATAGAGAATAACAAGAAAAAACAGTTGTTGTTAAATCTCATGTCCTGTAAAATCGTAGACAAAAGTGATCCTGCCAGAAAGGCTATCCCGCTGGACTTCCTCAGAGTCGGAGATACAGTTTCTGTAGAGGGCTATGATATTGCACGAATAACTGTAGTTTATATTAAAGAAAAAAAGGATGTATCTGTATCCCGTAATCAGGCGGATATAAATGTTTATTTCTTTACCGATCTGCTCGGATACCTTAATCCTTTTGTAACTGGCGGCCCGAATGCCTATACATTCCTTCCTGAAAAACAAAGAAAAGAGAATACAAGTTTTGCAGAAGCAGGAGGTTTTTCCTATCTTGTTTCTACTTATAAGAAATTAAGTGCTTCTACAAAAAATAATCTCCTCCTGTGCGGCGGAAATTTTCTCTATGGAACTCCTCTGTGTGATGCTACAAAAGGGGAAGCTGTAATAGACTGTCTTAATGCGGCAGGGGTAAAGGCAGCAGTCCTGGGAGAACAGGATTTTCTTGTAGGACAGGAACAGCTTGGTAAATTGATAAAAAAAGCGACTTTTCCTGTACTCGGTGCAAACGTAATAGTTCAGGGAACAGATAATCTTTTCCCGGGACTTAAACCTTATATAATTATAGATAACAATGGTTTTAAGATGGCTGTTCTCGGACTTGTCGATAGTGAAACACCGAAACTCATTCCGGGAGAATATGTAAAAGGTTTATCCTTTACAGACCCGAAGGTGACTCTTGCCAAATATTATTCCGCTCTTGAAAGTAGCAGTGATGCAATTGTAATAATGGCCAATCAAAGGTTTTATGATAATATGCTTATAGCCAGTGATTTTGAGAATATAATTCCAGGTAAGCATAAAAAACCGGTCTTTATAATAGGCGGAGATGTTAGATCTTATTCTGCTTCAGCAGATCCTTTAAATGTAAATGATATTTTGATCCTTGAAGCAGGTACTAAAGGAAGATTTTTAGGTCATATCAATATGGGATTTATGAAAGATGTTCCGTCAGTAAACTATTCTTACGAAATGAAACAGATTTCTCCCGCCCTTATCCAGGAAGGAGATAAAGATATCCGGAACCTGCTTGACGGATTCAATGACAGATTACCTGCGAAATATTCTGAAGTCCTCGGAACAGCAGATAATTATTTCCCAAGATTGAGAGACAAAGAATCTGTTCTCGGAGATTTTATAACAGATGTTATGCTAAAAAAATCAGGGGCAGACGTGGCTTTTTATAATGGCAGAAATCTCCGTAATGATTTGTTTAAAGGCGATATTACCTTCAGCCACCTTTATACTGTTATACCTTACGATTTCAATATGACTGTTCTTGAAATGACAGGTAAAGATATTAAAGCCCTTATGGAACAGTCTCTTGCTTCTGAAGATATACTTCAGGTAAGCGGTATGAAAATCCTTTATAAAAAGGACTCTCCTTCTGGCGAGAAGATTATAAAATTAACCATAGGTGACAGACCTGTTTCAGACAGTCTTCTGTATAAGGTTGCAACAAGCAGTTTTCTTGCAGAAGGCGGAGAAGGTTATACTCTTTTTACCGGTGGTAAACTTCTTCAGAAAAGCGGAGTTATCAGAGATTTAATCGCCGATTACATAAAAGAAGTTAAAGATATTAAACAGGGAGCGGGAGAAAGGATTGTTACCGAATGAAGAGACATTTCTTCTGGACCATTTTGACTTTTGTATCAATTTTACTCTGCACTTTCCTTGCAGAGGGGACAAATACTTATAGTATTTACTTCGCATCTGATCGGAAGGGAAACCTTGATATATATTCATGTTTTTATCCTTCCAGAGGTGAACCGAAGAATCTTACATCTGCAAACCCCTGTGTGGATACAGAACCATGTGTGTCAGGAGACGGTAAAAAATTAATTTATACAGCTTACTCCAGAGATGGCAGAGCACAGATTTTTATAATGAATGTCGACGGTTCGGATAAAAAGCAACTTACGTCCAGCAGCGGTACTAACAAGATGCCTTCCTTTTCCGGTGACGGAAAAAAGACAGTCTTTATTTCTACAAGGGATAAAAATGAAGAGGTTTATACAATGAACTCCGACGGTTCCAATCAGAAGAGACTTACTTTTGATAAACCTGTTAAGGAACAACCTCTGTCTTATGACAGCCCTATGCCTCCCACTGTAGAAGTTACAAGAGACAGGGATCCGTCCTTTTTTCCTGACGGAAAAAAAATACTCTGGACTTCCTACAGAGATGGAAATGCAGATTTATTTGTTATGAACGTAGATGGCTCAAAACAGGTTCATCTTACCAATACGACTGTTCATTACCATAATATTCAGGCTATTGTTTCACCTGATGGTAATAATATCATATGGGCTTCTGACAGAGACGGAGATTATGACCTGTTTACCATGAAATCAGATGGTACCGGCATCAGACATCTCACAAAAGGGGGATTTGGTTCTCATTGTCCCCATTTTTCCAGGGACAGGAAAAAAATAGTTTTCTGTTCTGATCTTCAGGGGCCTAACTGGCAAATTTTTATTATGGATTCAGGGGGAAAGAATATAGAAAAAGCTTTCTCCAGTAGCAGTGATGATTGGACTCCATCTATTTATTAATAGTGATTGGTGAGTAGTGAGTGGTGAAGACAGTGATTTACTTATTACTCACTACTCACTATATTTATAAAATATAAAATGTTTAGGGAGGCACTATGTTAAAAAAAATTATTTCTCTGGTAATATGTTTCTTATTTATCTTTCCGTCCGGAGTTTTATCCCATCCCTTCGGTTATCTCAGGATTGATGCTGTAAGCCAGATTTCTATTTCCGCAGACAGAATTACCCTGCAATATCTGCTTCGTCTTCCTGAAGCTTCTGCCTTCAGTCAGCTTAAAATTATGGATAAAAATCAGGATTTTATTTATACAGATGAAGAAAAAAAAATCTATCTGGAACAGGCAACAGAAAAAGTTCTCGAAAATATTACAATGAAACTGAATGAGCAATCGTTAAATATTAAAACCATAGATTCTAACGTTATAGTAAATACAGGAACAGGTGAACTTTCCACATTAAAAGTGAATTATCTTTTCGAGGCATCTGTATCTGAAGGGCTTTTGAAAAAAGGTGAAAATAAACTATATTTTCATGATGATAATTTTACGTCCACTCCCGGATGGAAGGAAATAATGGTTAAAGGTGAAGATTCTGTTACCATATTAAGTGCTCCTGAAAAACCCAAAAATATAAAAAATGCAGTCTGTACAAAGGCAGATATAGTTTTTTCTTCTGTGAAAGGTTCTGTCGGAGGTAATATCCATGAATTTTCCGAACCGAATATTCCTGAAACTCAGGGAGACAATGGCCTTGTCGGACTTATTACAAAAGAAAATTTAAATTTAAGTGTTGTCCTTGTAGCTCTTGGTATTGCTGTAATTCTCGGTGCTCTCCATGCGTTTGCTCCGGGACATGGTAAAACCATTGTCGGAGCCTATCTTATAGGTAGCAGGGGAACTATAAAGCATGCCATACTGCTTGGTATCATAGTTACTTTTACCCATACAATAAGTGTTATATTGCTGGGAGTAATATGCCTCTTTGCATTTAAATACGTTATGCCGGAAAAATTATATCCCTGGATAGGTTTTTCTTCAGGAATCCTTATTTCTATAATAGGCATATGGCTTTTTATAATAAGACATAAGGAGGCTGTTGCATCAACTGAACATGGCCACAGTTACGACCATGGGCACGAGCATGACCACAGTCATGGACATGAGCACGACCACAGTCATGACCATAGCCATAAACATGACCATGAACACACTCATGAACACAGTCAAGATTACAGTCATGGACATGAGCACGACCACAGTCATGACCATAGCCATAAACATGACCATGAACACACTCATGAACACAGTCAAGCTCACAGTCATGGACATGAGCACGACCACAGTCATGACCATAGCCATAAACATGAGCACGACCACAGTCATGACCATAGCCATAAACATGACCATGAACATAGAAACCATGAACAGGGCCATGTTGACGAAGCAGGCGGACACTATCATGGTGGGAAATATCATGTGCACAAATTGCCGGAAAAAATTACCCTTCTGAGTCTTATTGCTCTCGGCGTAAGCGGTGGTATAGTGCCATGCCCTGATGCACTGGTAGTTCTGTTAAGTGCCGTTGCCCTCAATAGAATAATTCTCGGATTACTTGTAATAGTGGCTTTCAGTTTCGGCCTGGCTGCAGTTCTTATTGCCATTGGCATAGTAATGGTTACTGCCGGTAAGATGCTCGAAAAATATTATCCGAAAAAGAATTTTTTAAACAGAGTAGCAGCCTTTTCCTATCTCTTTATATTTATTCTCGGTCTTATTATTGCCATACAATCACTTACTTCAGCAGGTATATTGATTATTAATATTTAAACGATGACGATAACCCAAAACCTGAAACCAGAAACGCAAAACCTAATTTAAAAATAAAATTACTAAAAAATAAAGGAATTATTTCTTATTATACGAATTATTTCTGTCATTATTAAGCCAAGAAGATGATTTTCTTCACTTCTATATGGCGCATGTAATCCTCGCGTCACGCGTCACGCGTCACGATCATTTTAAAGGGGTGGTATTTTTGAAAAAAAGAACTCATAACTGTGGTGAACTGAGACTTGCAGATACAGGTAAATCAGTTACTCTTATGGGATGGGTACACAGAAGAAGAGATTTAGGAGGCCTTATTTTCATAGATCTCCGTGACAGAGAAGGAATAACACAGGTAGTGTTCAATCCTGAAAAATATAAAGAACTCCATGAAAAAGCGGGAGAACTCAAATCGGAATATGTTATATCTGTTACAGGCGAGGTATGTGCAAGGCCTGAAGGAACGATAAACACAAAACTTCCGACAGGTGAAGTAGATATTCTGGCCGTAGAACTTATCATATTAAATACATGTCCCACACCTCCCATTAATATTTCCGGAGATAGTCGTGTAGATGAAATGACCCGTCTTAAATATCGTTATCTCGATCTCAGAACTCAAAGGATGCAATCAAATATTAAGCTCAGAGCATCTGTTACGAGGAGTGCCCGTAATTATCTTGAAGAAAACGGTTTTCTTGAAATAGAAACACCTGTGTTTATTAACAGTACTCCTGAGGGCGCCAGAGATTATCTGGTACCGAGCAGGATTCACCGGGGTAAATTCTATGCACTCCCTCAGTCTCCGCAATTATTTAAACAATTGCTTATGGTATCGGGATTTGAAAAATATTATCAGATAGCCAGATGTTTCAGAGATGAAGACCAGAGGGCAGACCGTCAGCCTGAATTTACTCAGATAGATATGGAAATGTCCTTTGTGGAAAGGGAAGATGTTCTTAATATAACAGAAGGTCTTATGGGACGTATTTTTAAAGATGTACTTCATGTTGATATTCCCGTACCTTTTCTCAGACTGAAACACAGAGATGCCATTGACTGGTATGGTATTGATAAACCTGATCTTCGCTATGGCATGAAAATAGAAGAGCTTTCTGACATATTTAAAGATTCACAGTTCAATGCTTTCAAAGAGAATATTCAGTGTGGCGGTGTTGTAAGAGGCATAAAAGTGGAGAATTTCTCATCTGCTTCCAGGAAGAAGTTTGATGAATTGAATGAAAAGGCTAAAGAACTGGGAGCAAAGGCATTGTCGTGGGTTTCCTTTGCAGGCGGCGATATTAAATCTTCTATAAAGAAATTTTTAACACCGGAGGATATAGAAAATTTAAAGTCAAGATTTTCTGTTTCCGATAATGATGTAATACTCATTGTTTCAGATAAAAAAGAAGTGGCAAGCCGTGTACTCGGAGAAATAAGAATTTCTCTTGCCCAGGAACTGGGGCTTATTAAAGAAGGAGAATTCAGTTTTCTCTGGGTCATAGATTTCCCGCTTTTCTCTTATAATGAAGAAGAAAAGAAAATAGATGCAGAACATCATGCTTTCACATGTCCTCTTACGGAAGATATAGAATATCTGGATTCTGAACCTCTTAAAGTGAGAGCCAGTTCTTATGACCTTGTACTTAACGGTACAGAACTTGGCAGCGGAAGCATACGTATCCACAGGAAAGATATACAGGAAAAGATCTTTAAGATTATGGGTCTTACTGCAGAAGAAGCAGAATATAAATTCGGATTTCTCCTGAAAGCTCTTGAATACGGTGCTCCTCCTCATGGAGGTATAGCTCCAGGACTTGACAGACTTGTAATGCTTATGGCAGGAGAAAAAAGCATAAGAGATGTAATAGCTTTTCCAAAGACTCAGACCGCAGCATGCCCTCTTACGGGAGCACCTGTTGAGGTATCAGAAAGACAGCTTAAAGAGTTAAATATAAAAGTTGTCTGATAATCTTTTTCATTGCAATTAAATGAAAAATATGCTATTATTCTTTTGAGAAATTTTTTTAAACTAGACGACTAAAATTTAATAGACGAAATAAATATTCCCCTGCTTTGTTTGTGTTTGCGGGTTATATATTTGATCCGACAATTTTTTGAAGGGAACTTAATTCCAGTAGTGTTGTGAATACCTCCATGGTGAGGGATCCTTAAGCTACTTATAGTGGTTCCCACCTGATTTACGTCAGGATTCAAAGTGATCTGCACACGGCACGGTGGGGGAACTTATGTACAGTAATCAGTGAGCAGTGACCTGTGATCAGTTAGATATATTATATTCATTGAGCACTGCTTACTGATTACTGATCACTGATTATTAAGGAGCGTGGTTCAGATGTTCTCTAAGTTTTTACTTGTTTTATTGTTTTTACTGTTATCCCTTACCGGTGTTATGTCCCAGGAATACATAGTGGAAAGGGTTCCTGCAGGCGACAGATCCTTTGTTATAGAATATGAAAGAGTAGATATTAAAATCAAGGATCAGGCTGCCAGGGTGACAATAGAAGAAAAACTTAAAAATAATTCTTCTTCTGATATGGAAGCAACCCTTATTTTCCCCATGCCGGCAGATGCATCTATATCCAATTTTTCCATGCTTATAAATGGCAAGAAGGTAGAAGGAAAAATAATGGATAAGGATGAAGCAGCTTCTATATACGAAAGTATTGTAAGACAGCTTAAAGATCCGGGACTTCTGGAAAATATCGGTTCAGGTATGTTCCGGGCAAGGATATATCCCATTCCTGCCAGAGGAGAGACAAAAATTTCAATCACTTATTCTCAGGTATTATCTTCTGACCTGGGACTCTGTAAATTTAAACTTCCCCTGGCAAAGAAAACCTCTGATTGGCCTGTAAAAGAACTTACTATAGGTGTAGAACTCTCTTCTTCAATACCTGTTAAATCCTTTTATTCACCCACTCATAACATGTCAATTAAGAAAGACGGCGATAAATCTGTAAAAGCAGGTTTTGAAGATACGAGTTATAAAGGCGATAAAGATTTTATCCTTTATTACGGTGTCTCTGAAGAGGATTTCGGCCTTAATCTGTTGACTTATAAAGACAGGGGAGACAATCAGGGATTTTTCCTCCTCATTGCTTCTCCGGGACAGGAACTGGATAAAACAAAGATTTTACCTAAAGATATTATCTTCGTCATAGATACTTCAGGTAGCATGTATGATGAAGATAAGATTACATATGCACAGAAAGCACTTAAATTCTGTCTCTCAAATCTTAACGGTAAAGACAGGTTTAATGTTGTCACCTTTAATTCTGTTACAGATTTTTACAGTAATAAACTTGTGGAGGGAACAGAGGAAAATATAAAAAAAGCCAAAACATTTGTAGATACTCTGAAACCTCTCGGAGGAACCAATATTGATGAAGCTTTTCACGTAAGTTTAAAACAATTTGCAGATGAAAAAAGACCTCATTATATTGTATTTCTTACAGACGGTCTTCCCACACAGGGAGAAACCGATACAAATGTAATTCTTAAACATATCTCTGCAGAAAATAAAACAAAAGTGAGAATTTTCTCCTTTGGTGTTGGAACAGATGTGAATACATTGCTCCTGGATCTTATGGCAGAACAGAATCAGGGTTATACGTCCTATCTGAAAGCCGGTGAGGAAATGGAAGTGGAAATTTCTTCCTTTTTTACCAAAATAAGTCATCCTGTGTTATCCGATTTGTCTCTCAATTTCGGTAAAATCAAAATTAAGGATATGTATCCCAGGGATCTTCCCGATCTCTTCAGAGGAAGCCAGCTTATACTTACAGGAAGATATACGGACACCGGAC
>JBEHWP010000002.1:0-49369 GCA_040217665.1 Vulcanimicrobiota bacterium | reverse complement strand
TTCCTCGACAGAATCTTCGGAGGGAAAAAGTAAAAATTCCTCGACAGAATCTTCGGAGAATAATGAGGAAAAAGCTGAAAAATCTCTGACAGAATTTTCGGAAAAAAATATTAAAAATGAACATTTATTATTACTGATATCTGTTTTTTTTATTTCTGTCTGTGGTATAAGCTATGAACTTCTTTTTGGCACAATCTCATCATACCTTATTGGAGATACAATATTTCAATTTTCCATAACCATAGGAGTATTTATGAGTGCCATGGGCCTCGGCTCCTATCTGTCCAGATATATAGAACATAATTTGCTAGATAATTTTATTGCCATAGAAATCTGGATTGCTATATCAGGAGGTTTTTCTGCTTTCATTCTCTTTTTTGCCTTTGCCTATACAGAGGTTTATTCTTTTTTCATGTATGGTCTTTTGATAATAGTAGGTTCTCTTATTGGTATTGAAATACCTGTTATAACGAGAATAATACAGGAATATGGAACGCTTAAAGTAAACCTTGCAAGAGTACTGTCTATTGATTATCTCGGAGCCCTTGTAGCTTCTATAGGTTTTCCAATATTATTTCTCCCCCATTTTGGACTTATGGAATCAGCTTTTTTCTTCGGATTATTAAATATAGCAGTTACTGCAGCAAATATAATATATTTTTACAAAAAACTTCTCTGGAGGAATACACTTATTATATGGACAACCATATCAGGCATCCTGCTTATAACGGGACTTATTTTTTCTTTTAAAATAATATCTTTTGCCGAAAGTGCACTTTATGAAGAGGATATTATATATGCCTTTCAGACAAAATATCAGAGAATAGTTCTTACAAAATGGAAAGAAGAAGTCAATCTCTTTCTTGACGGGAATTTACAATTCTGTTCCATTGATGAATACCGTTACCATGAGACACTGGTTCATCCTGCAATGACTCTGGCCCCTTCAAGGGAAAACATACTTGTTCTCGGTGGCGGAGACGGCCTTGCTCTGAGGGAGATATTAAAATACAGTGATGTGAAAAAGGTAAAACTCGTAGATATAGATCCTGACATGGTAAAATTATGTTCTACTTATCCGATTATAGCTTCTCTCAATAAAAATTCTTTTAAAGATCCGAAAGTAGAGTATATTTCTCAGGATGCATGGACATTCATGAGAAATACAAATGAAAAATTTGATGTAATAATTGTAGATCTACCGGATCCGGGTAATGAAAAACTATCAAAACTTTATAGTACAACATTTTATCAGATAACAGGTCACCACATGTCAAGAGGCGGTATTATGGTAGTTCAGAGCACTTCAACCTTTTTTTCCGTAAATACTTACTGGTGTATATATAATACAATAGAACATGCAGGATTTAATGTCAAACCGATCCATACTCTTGTACCAAGCTTCGGTGACTGGGGGTTTGTCATTGCTTCGAATGAAAGATTTGACATAAACAGATGTAAAGTAAAAGTGCCTGTCAAATATCTAAATGAAGAAACAATAAAAAGTCTTTTTGTATTCAGCGAAGATATGAAATGGCGGGAAACTCAGGTAAACACACTTGATAACAGTATAATTACCTATTATTATAATGAAGACTGGTCTAAATGGCAGGAAAATGATCAATGAACAGTGAACATTACTTTGTACAGTAAATCAGGCATAATAAAGAATGAAAAAGGCGTTACGCGTTACGGGAAGGAACAAAATCACAGATTATCCGGTGTTGTAATTACTGCTGGCAACACTTAGATAAGTAAATGATTGATAGTAAAGCCAGAATTTTACTGATAAAGAAAGGAGAAAGTTGAAATAACGTAATCAAAAGCGAGCATGATTTATGTATGTTTACATAATAATGGGATTGGATAAGAACATTTTTGGTTAACGTTGTCTTTATGTAGGTTTAAGTGATATTACCTGAATTTACATAAATATAAATCAACGGTAATTACTATTATGGAAATGCAAATAAGAGAAATGGATTGTCCGGCATGTGGCGGAGTATTGAAACTCACAAGTGTATATGTAAGAAGCACAGTATGCCCATACTGTGATCAAACGCTTTATATTGAGGATTTCGGTCTGAGTGTGGCAGGTAAATATCCTAAACTTGCCGATTATCCCAGCAGATTTGCCATAGGGGTTAAAGGGAAAATTAAAGGGAAAAATTTTGAAGTTGTAGGAAGAGTACGTTACAGAGGAGAAGATTGTTTCTGGGATGAATGGTATCTTACTTTTGAAGACGGGAAACCGGGATGGTTAACGGAAGAAGAGGGAGAATGTGCCCTCTTCAACAAAGAAAAAATTAAAACATCTGTGCCTGACAGAACCCAATTAAAAGTAGGGAAAACAGTAGATATAAATAACTATAAAGTATTTGTAACGGAAACAGGAGAGGTTTCCATAGAAGGAGGAGAAGGACAGCTTTTCTTTGTAGTAAAACCGGGAACAGAGTTAATTCATATAGATGGCAATGCCGGGGGGAAACTGGTATCCATAGAATTCTACGAAAAAGAAATAGAATTTCATACAGGGGAAAGCCTTGAATATGAAGATATATTTATTACCAGATGAATATTTTATATGACCGGGCATCAGGTCTGTAGAATAAGAGTCTCCGGTGATAGGGTGATAAATGATGGGTTAATAAGCTCCAAAACCCGGAACTCAGAACGTAAGGGCATTTAATTAATTTCATCTATATGTAAAATCACCGGTCATTTTTAAACGCAATCATTGCAAGAATTCAATATGTGATATATAATATTGGATATGTTTTTTCATGTAATTATTATCTAGATTATGTGTTTTATAAAAATAATATAACCAGTCAGATGGAGGAATTATAATGGCCATAGTTAATATGTTAAAATTCAATAAGCATTCGGGAGCCATGTTAAGTGATGAAGAATATATAGATGTAAGATGGCGAAGATGTTTTTATCTTGATAGTATTCATTCATTATTATCAGGTGAGAGTGCTGATCTGCTTAAAATGGAAGCTGTGTACGGAGGAGTAGGGAATCCTTCAGTACATTATGAAGTGATAAATAAGGTTCAGAAGCAAATAGATACAATAGTATCAGGGCCGGACGGAAAAGAAAAAATACAAACGGCAGGTGATATAGGAAATATAACCCTTTCATCCATTCATGAACTTACAAGAAGAAAAGTTGATGATATTTTAAAACTGCTCTACGGATTTACTACAGATGATTTTAATCAGGGTTATGTAGAAATTGATGGCAAAAAGATCGATATAAAGCAGGATGCTATAAAAGATGATGCCAGAAAGATAATTTCTTTCAAAGATAAAAGGGATTACTTAAAACCGGTATTTGAAAATAAAGTATGTCTCATGGCCTATGACAGAGATTACGGTCTTACTACTTACTGTATAAAGGCAGACATAGGAGTTCTTTCCCTGGTTTCAGGAGGATTTGAAACACTCGGTAAAGGTGTGTACGGAGCAGGAAGGGCTTTCGGAAATTATTTCAAAGATAAATATCTGTCTCAGAGAAGAGATGGAATGGACAGAGTTGAAGGTATGTGTCTTTTAATAGCTTCTGCCATAGAAGCAAGAGATTATTACCTGGGAGTTGGCGGATATTTCAATATTATCTATCTTGACGGAGAAAAAGACAGTCACAGTGAAAGATATAAAGAAATATGTCATGACAGAGTAAAACTGGCCACTGAAATTGTCACAGGATTTCTTAATAATGAATTAAGTAAAGACAAAACCTATGAAATGCTGAATGATCTGCTCTTTGAAGAAAAAACAGAAGAAGCAGTAGAAGAGAACATGTGGCACTATGCTAAAAATCACAGGAGACTGGAACTCTTATTAAGAGGTTATAAAGATGTTGCTCTGGAAGAAAGTGTGGTGTCTTAGATAGGAAATTATTTACAATAACTTACTTAAAGAAAGAGAGCGAATTTAACATATATGACATCAATAAATGCAATGAAATTCAATGATTATTCCGGTATTATGATGTGTGACGAACAGCGTGGCTGGAATGAAGAAGATATGAAAATATATGTATCGGACAAGATAAAACCATGTATCCCTCCTGAAATTACAGTGGATACAGGTCTTGTTGCTGCTTATGGAAATACAGGAACATCAACAGTGGGAGACGAAATAAAATTTACCATTTTTAAAACACTCAGAGAAGATTATCAAAATTTTAAAGATAAATGCTCTAAGGTTCCGAAACAATATAAAACAATAGAAGAGCTTTCTGTTACGGTCTTCGATATTATCAGAAATATGAAAAGAAATCATATAGATCAGCAGCTCAAAGGTAAGTTTGGTTTTAATGCTCTTGATTATCTCAAAGGCTCTTATGAGGAAAAAGGAAAAAAAGTGGAAATAAAAGATAAAGACACAATAAGCCAGGTACATAATCTTATTACCTGGAAGGACCGGGGAGGGGATGTAAAACCGATATTTTTAAATGCCGGCCTTCTTGCAGGTTACGATAATAAAGAAGGATTCCGTATATTTCATTTTTCTTTGATACAGTTCTTCCGGGAAGCAGTTCAGGTCATATATCTTGCAGACGGTTCGGGATATGATACTGTTAACCTCCTTCTTTCAGATTATACATCACATAAATCCTTACCTGAAAGACGTGGCAATATAGATCGTGTAGAAGGTTCTATGGAACTACTTTCTGCACTGAACACTGCGTCAAGAAGAAACGTTGGTATAGGAGGCTATTATAATATAATATTATTTAACGGCAGAGCAGATTACAGGGAAAGAATGGTAGAAATCCATGATCACAGATCAAAACTTGCATCGGAAATAATATATGCAAAAGATAAGAATTTAATCTCCTATGATACTGCCTATGGACTTATTGATAAAATCTTATTTAAACATGAATCCTTTGAAGAAGTTAACTCACTTCTGGAAAAAAATTGTCCCAATCCGGTTAAACTCAAGAGAATATTAAGAGGTTATAAAAAATAAATTTGACAGGGAATTTCAGGATTATGAGATTATCAGGATGATTAAATTATTTAGATGAACTCCCTTTAAATAAATTAATCCTAAAAGATTGATTTAATGCCATTAAAAATGAAAATTCCTATACTCTAAATATATTATTCATCTAAAGCCATTAACGTGGTAATCTTTTAATCCTATTAATCCAGGTCGGAAAGGAGTTTTATCACATTATTTTATGAACTTATCCAATCAAACCGGCGAATATACAACAAAAGAATTCGATCTCTCTGAAACAGGACCTGAACTTATTATTGATTTATTAAATAAACAAAAGCTTACCGGCCTATTAACAATGGAAGATGATAAAGAGAAAGGAGAAATTTATCTCCATGACGGTAATATTATCTATGCAAAACTGGGTGCTCTGGAAGGAGAAAGAGCTATTTTATCTTTCATTGCCTGGGTTCATGGCAGTGGAAAATTTACAGACTTCAAAGAGTCAGAAAAATTCAAAAAAAATGTTACCTATGAAACACCATTTTTAATAGAGACTATAAATAAAGAACTTGCAGAAATTTCAAAAATGAAGGATTTAATTTATTCATTGGACCTTGTATTTGAAGTTATAAATACAGGCAAGCCTATGTATATAAAAACAGCTGAACTGACAGTTCTTCCATGGGTTGACGGGAAAACCTCTATAAGAGAAATAGGACAGGTAATGGTAAGAGAATATACGGGTGTAATAAAGTCTATCTATAAATTATATAAAGAAAACATCATATGTAAACGTTAGTAAAAACTGTTCATTTCTATAAAGAACATATAGAAGAACTTTCTTCACACCACATAATATCTTAAAAAGGAAAATAGAAAAATTTCTAGAATCTAGAAGAATCCTTCAATTTTTTCTTTAAGAGAGTGAAATTTATGTCTGAAATGTTAAATGCAGGATGTATACTCTGTGATCGATATGAAATCAGAGATTTAATAGTATGTGACGGGAAAGAAGTCCATTATCTGGTAGAAGATCTTGACCCTCCACATGAGCAGCTAACACTCAAAGAATTTATTCCTCAGTCGGAGAAAGAAATTGAAGGAAATGAGTTATTCTGGAAAAGGCTGGCTACACTTTCGGAAGTAAGACACCCGAACCTGATAAAAATTTATGAATATTTTACAGAAATACCTGAGGGAAAATCCGAGAAAAGACATTATGTCGTCATGGAATATATTAAAGGCAGAACACTTCAGGATATATTCCAGACTGATTTACACGAAGAGCCTCTACCGATTAAAGTACTGATGAAACATATGATCAAGGTATGCGGTGCCATGAAATATTTAAACACACAGCATACGGAACCGGTTGCTTTCGGTGTTTTAAAACCGAAATACATCATGTTAACGCCGGACAGACAGATCAAACTGTTTAATTATGGTCTTGGCAACCTGTTAAGGACAGGCTACTGCAGTAAAACGCCGGGGTTCAGTCCGATAGAGCAGATTGGCAAGGGGGTAATGAATGAAAAAACAGATGTTTACAGCCTCAGTGCTACTATGTATTATCTCCTTACAGGCAGAAATCCCGAAAAATATCCAGGAGCTTTCTCACAGGTTTCACATTATAACAAAGAGGCATCTCCAGAACTGAATGAATTCATAGCAAGATGTCTTTCACCAAGACAGGAAGACAGACCGGGATTACAGGAAGTTTCCAATTTTCTTCTCCAGTTTTCTATGGGCAAGAGACCGAAATCTGTTTTTGCCATATCACCGGGGAAATCTCCACAGGCCAAAGCTACTCCCACACCTGATAAGGTTGATAAATTTGTAACAAATATTAAAGAAAAATTAAGTAAAAAAAGCTTTTCTTTTTCCAAAACACCTCAAGGCCATGGGCCATCAACACAGGAAGAAGTAAAAATAGATACGCTTTCCGATTTTTCTGCCCATATAGCAGAGCCATCTGAGGCTCCACCGGAAGCAAAACCTGTTGATATATTCACATTATCAGATGAAAAATCTGTGAGTCCCGGCCTTGAAAAACCTGTTTTTTATGATGAAGAAAGCTATGATGATACCGGTCTAAAAGGTAAATTCCACAGCGCTCCCAAGAGAGGGACCAGGAGATTTGATGTTAAACAATATATGGCAGCAGCAGAAGCACTTAAACTTAAAAAAGTAGAAGACACAGATACATCATCCAGTCCTGAGCTGGTAGCCCAGAAGGCAAAGGAATCAAGAGAAAAAAGTGCCGAATTATTTGCAAAATTAACATCAAAACTTCCTCCTGTCAAGCCCTCTCCTTCTGCTCCAGGAAAACCTTCTGAAGAAAAGAAAAAAGAGATAGAAGAAAAACCTTCCGAAGAAAAGAAAAAAGAGACAGAAGAAAAGCCCTCCGAAGAAAAGAAAAGTGGAGCAAGTCTTGCACAGAAACTGGCCCAGAAATATGCAAGAAAAAAACAGGATGAAAAAGAACAGGAAACACAATCAGTGGAATCGCTTCTGCCACCACCGGCAAAAAAAGGACCTCCCCTGAAAGGCATTGCAGCAGACTGGAGAGAACAAAAACAATCTATATGTCAGAATAAACCTGATACACCTCCCCTGCTTTCACCACTTCAGGAAGGGACATCCATCAAAGAAAGGTATGAAATTGCTGAAATTCTCCATAAGGATTACTCCGGAGCAGTTTACATGGTGCTTGATACGAGTGAACAGGATAATACAGAAGGACAGGAAGTATCAAAAATTATTAAAGAAATACAGTACAAACCACCTAAAGAGAATGCAAGACTCGGAGAAAGAGTTATTTCAAATTTCGTCAAGCTGGGTGGTAAATTAAAAAATCTAAACCACCCGAACCTGGTTAAAGTAACAGATTATTTCTTCAATTATTCCGGTGACAGAAGTATTATAAGGCTTTTTATTGTTATGGAACAGGTAGAAGGTTACACCCTGGAAGAAATAATAAAAAGTCACCTGGAGAAACAGAGCCGTATGCCTTCTACAACAGTTTTTGCAATATTAACAAAGGTCTGTGAAGCTATTTATTATCTGCACAGCCAGAAACCTCCCATTGTAGCAGGTGATTTAAATCCCAAAAACATACTGATCTCTTATAACGGAGAAGTAAAATTCATAAATTACGGATTAAGAGAGATATTTCTTGTTGAACAGGAACTTGTGTTTCCTATGTATGGAACTATAGGTTATTTTGCTCCTGAACAAACAGAAGTTGATATAACCAATACAAAAGCCGATGTGTTTGCACTGGGCTCTACTATTTATTATTTATTAACAGGTGTTAACCCGGAAAAACAACCCTATGAATTCAGTCCTGTAAGAAAACTCAATCCTTATATATCGGGTAATGTTGAAGCAATAGTAGATTTATGTGTCAAAATAAACCCTGCAGAAAGAGGAGATATTAAAACAATAAGGGAGAGAATGAACAAAATCACCATGGTTGAGCTTGACTCTTCACTGCTTGAAAAGCAGAAAGAAATGCAGGATAAGAGAAAAGCTTCTATGGAAGAAATAGGAAATATTACACCTCTCAGTGTAGAACTGGGGAAATTATTCCTGAAATACGGACTCATAGCGACAATTATTGTATGTGTGTTAACAGGCGGATATTTCGGTTACACCTATTATAAAAATATCCCTGCAAAAGGTAAAAAAATATATATTTCTATGAGTTCTGAGAAAATACTTTCCGTACTGGATATAAATAAAAATAGAATAAATCAAAAAATTAATTTAAGTTTCGACAGTAATCTTGTGTCCGGTGCTTTAAAGAAAAAACAGTTGTTTGTTACAGATAAGGGCAGTATGGTATATATACTGGATACAACAAGCAATAAATCGTCAGGTAAATTTTTATCTAAATTTGACAGTGGCATAAGGATTACATTTATGGCTTTATCACCTGATGAAACAAAACTTTATCTCTTAAGTAACAGCAATAACAAATTTAAGGTCATAGATTTAACTACCAGATCAACGATTGCAGAAAAAGATATACCTGTAAATTCTTCAGGAGCAACCCTTTCAACTGACGGAAAATATTTTTATATTATAAACAGCAATGAAAAAAATAGTCTTCTTACGACTATTGAGACGGATACGTTCACCATAAAAAGTGAAATTCCAATAAAAGAAGGGGCATGTGATATTACTGCAGGTGCTCAAAAGGTATTTATAATTTATAATAACACTGATGAAATAGGTATTATAGATATCGGTACAGGCAAAGAGGACATAAAAAAAATTTCTACCGGTTCAGAAAAATTCAGCCCTGTTAAAATTATAATCACTGCAAATAATCAGGAATTATACCTTCTCAATCAAACAACCCAGGAAATTGCTTTTATACAAATATCTGACATGGCATTAAAAGAACGTTTTAAACTCCCCGGCTATCCTGTTGATTTAGTTATTAATCCCGGAGGCTATATATATATATATCTTACAGAACTTGGAAGTCAGGGAAAAAGATATTATTCGATAGCTGTATTCGATAGAAATAATAAGAAGATATTTGCTAAAATACCACTTCAAAATTATGCAGACAAGATAACACTGGGAGAACATTAATCGTGACGTGTAACACGTGACGTGTGACCCGAGGATAGTGATTGTTCTAACAATTTGCCGGAATTGTTTTTCTTGCAGTCTTCAATAAATAGCAAGTAGTGAATAAACCTGTTCTATTCACTACTCACTACTCACTACAACTTCGCCTTTATAACCTTTGCCAGTCTTTTTATTCCTTCATCTATCTCTTCATGTGTCGGATATGAGAAATTCAATCTCATCGTATTCTGTCCCCGTCCGTCACAATGGAAAGCAGAACCTATAACAAAGGCAACATTCTGTTCAACTGCTTCATAGAAGAGTTTATCACAGTTTATATGTTCCGGTAACATAATCCACAGGAATAATCCTCCCTGTGGCCTGGTCCATCTGACCCCTTCAACTTTCGGCATATATTCCTCAAGAGCTCTGAGCATTACATCTCTTTTCTTATGATATACACTCTTTACTGTTTCTATATGTTCTTCAAGTAATCCTCTGCGGCAGTATTCATAGGTTATAAGCTGAGTAAAGGCAGGGGTACAGAGGTCTACAGACTGTTTTGCAAAAGCCAGTTTCCTTATAATATCAGCATGTGCTATTACCCACCCCAGGCGGAATCCAGGCACAAATATTTTGGAAAAGGTGTGAAGCATTACTACATTATTTGTATCGTCAAGAGACATAAGAGAAGGTGGACTCTGTCCTTCGAACCTGAGTTCTCTATATGGAGTATCTTCTATAATAAGTATATCATATTTTTTGCTGAGTTCTATTATTTTTTTTCTTCTTTCTAAAGATAAAGTTACGCCTGCAGGATTTTGAAAATCAGGAACAAGATAGATAAATTTGTAATGTTCTTCCGTCCCTTTAAGCTGTTCAAGGGTTTGTTCCAGAACATCTACAAGAATACCGTCATGATCTGTCGCTATACCATGCATATGAGCACCATAGCCCTGAAAAACCTGAAGCCCTCCTATATAACTCGGCAGTTCTACTATAACAGGATCACTGGGATCAATAAAGACTTTCCCAATCAAGTCAAGGCCCTGCTGGGATGAAACAGTTATGAGTATATTATCTTCATTGATGGTCAGGCCGTCTTTTTCAGCAAGTTTTATCAGTTCTCTTTTTAACTGAGGCTCACCTTCTGTAGTGCTGTACTGAAAAGCAGAGTTTCCATACTCATCAATAACTTTTGCACATATATCCTTTATATCTTCCTTGGGAAACAGTGTAGGGTCAGGAAGTCCTCCTGCAAAAGAAATCATCTCAGGTTTGTTTGTAAGTTTTAACAATTCTCTTATGACTGATTTTTTTATTCTTCTTGCATGGATACCATAGTTTTTAACAAGATCTATCATAATCGTAACTCCCCCTTCAATTAAAATTGGACATAATAACAGGAGTCAGACTTCAACATTGAGGGACATTCCGGTCAATTCTGAAGACACACTCCTTTATTCTGAATATATAAATTCCATTTTGAATTATAAAAATCCTTTTAAATATTTAGATAAATTGCCTATATATAAGTTTCATCTAAAGCTTTATTTTACAACATTATAGTTAGTTTCATAACTTATTAGAAATTAAGTGCTTCGTAACGCGTAACGCGAGGATTATCTGTAATTTGTTGTGAACTAAACTATAAAAATAAAAAATTTCTATACCCTTAAAATGTCACTGAAAATCGTCCAAAAATTTTTTTACATCTTCTTTCCTGTCCGGGTAGAGTTCCAGAAGATACAATAAAAATTTCTGTCCTTTTTCCTTATCTCCCTTTTCTATATAAAGTAATCCCAGGTTATAACATGCCTGTTCACAAAAAGGATTTAATTTTAATGCCTTTGTAAATTCATTAATTGCCAGGTACTTATTACCTTCTTCTTTAAATTTTCTGCCAAGAAGCATATATTTCTCCACTTCCATGGACATATTTAAAAATGCTTCTTCAGAACCTGACATGTCTTTCATTTTACCTGTATATGAATCATGTAAAAAATTCCTTGCCAGTACAAGAGAAGGATCAATAGTTAAAGCCTTTTTTGAATGTATAATAGACATATCGTAACATTTTCTCGAATAATAACATGCAGCCAGATTCATATGTCCCTTAATGGAATCAGGTTCGAGTTCAATTACCTTCTCATATTCCCGGATAGCTTCATCTATCATGCCCTTTTTCTCATATTCAATACCGAGTCCCATATGAGCATGAGCATAGGATGGGCTCTTTTTCACAGTATCACTCCAGAGATTGAAACTGTTCTGCCATACATTTACTCTATTAAAGGTCATAACAGAAAAAGCAGAAAAGATAATAATTAATAAACCATACATGAATAGAGTCATAATCCTTCTACTATTCGACATAAGTCTGTAGCAGATTAGAGAAAAAAACAGATAAATTCCGAAAGAAGCTATATAAATATATCTGTCTGCCATGGAAAAATCTAAAAAGATAAACATGTTGGATACAGGTATATAAAATATAGCAAACCATATAAGGGGAAACAATAATTGCCTGTCTTTAAAAAAACCGTATATGACAAGTGAGAAAAATAATAGTACTGCTATAATTGAAATAATAATAGAATAATCATGAAAACTTTCTGCTATGTTTACCGTATATAAAATACATAACTTCGAGGGCCATAGAAGTAACTTCATATATCTGGAAAAAATAACTATAGCCGTAAAAATTTTATCATAAATAGTAAAATCAATTAAATTACGTGTTCTCTGAGCATGGGAAAAATATAGAACTGCCATATAGGCAATTACGGACATACAATATGGTATTCCAGAAAGTATCTTATGAAAACCTTTCTTTATATCCGTGTTGGAAGGGAAATAATATAAATAAAAAACAAGGAGGGCCGGGTACAGCATAACGACAGGCTGGGAGAGCAATGCACATATATATAAAATTACTGAAAAACTATATCTGACATATCTATATGTGCCTTTAAAAGAATCTATAAAAAAATAAAAAGACATAAAAGAAAACATTCCCGCAAGAAGAAATGTTCTTGCAGAAATCCATCCAACCGGTTCAACATGAACAGGATGAATGGCAAATAATAAAGCAGTCATAGAAGCAATAAATTTTTCATTAAATAACTTCAGAGTAACAAGATAAATAAAGAAAATATTTATAAGAAACATAATAAAATTGGACAGATGAAACCCGAAGGGGTTTAGATGCCACAGGTAGAAGTCAAAGGATAAAGACAGAAAGAGAACGGGATGATACATATTCCCTGTTTCAACAGGATTTGCAGGGTTAAGCAGTAATTTTACATTATGCCAGTTCAGATTCTCAACATATTTATTTTCAATGAAAAACCTGTCGTCCCAGTTAAGAAAATCACCGTTAAAAACATGTATATAAATTACGACAGTCCAGATAATTATCCATAACAGAGGATGACCTATCAGGCTAATCGGTGAATATTCAGACCGATTATTCATTATCAATTACCAGGAAAGATATTATTATCTTTATAGCTTTCAACAATTTTTCAACTGTTACTTCATTTTTCCCCTTTGATAATTTCGGAAGGTGAATAAAACCACATGTTACAGGGAGATTATTTTTAGCTATATAATGAAGTGTTGAATACATAACATGGTTACACACGAAGGTGCCGCAGAAATTAGATATACCTGCTTTAATTTTATATCTGTGTAACTGCTTCAATATATCTGTAACAGGGAGAGTAGAAGCATAGGCATGAGGGCCGTCTTCTGCTATTAAAAGACCTCTTCTCTGTATTTTCTTATTATCTTTAGTTTTTGCATCGTCTATGTTAAGGGCAAATCTTTCAAGAAAAATTTTTTTTCTTCCCCCTGCCAGACCGAGGTTTATAATACTGTCAGGTTTTATTTCCTTTATTTTTTCTATAACTATTTCAGAAGAAACCCCGTAAACAGTAGGAAGAATAAGAGGGTAAATCTCTGCACCGTCTACGGCAATAGTGTGAAGTTCTTTAACTACTTCCATAGAAGGATTGATTTTCATTTTATCAAAAGGATCAAAACCACTTATTATAATCTTTTTCATGACACAAACTCCTCAACGTTGCTATAATTAAATAATCTTAAAGGGAATATAGAGAGTGGCTTTTATCCCCTTATCTGCTTTACTGTTTACAAGCCATATTTCAGGAGTTTTTTCCACAGATTTACCCGCTCCTGCTCCCAGTCCGTCATAGAGCATTTTAATGTTTATAAAGGTAAGTCCCAGTACTTCCTTTGAATAAACCAGGGTTCTTTCTTTATAAAGATTATTTACAGACTGAAGATTATCTTTTTTCGTCAGTATAAGTTCCTGTATTCTGGCACGGGAATTACCCATACCGAGTATTATAAAATGATCGGTACAGGCATAGGAAATACTGCCGTCAGGAGCAGTAATAATACTCACACCTTTAAACTGAGGAGGAGGAGCAAGTAAAGACATAAGACTGTCTGCACCGGCAATAAGGCTTTCAAGGCGTGAATCCTGTTTTACTCCAATCATTACAATGAGTCCCTGCAAAAGCTTCTGAGGGTTTGTAAGTAGAGTTATACCTAATTCTGCTGCATTTCTGGAAGGGTAACTTATGGCAAGTTCTCCCGTAAGTGATGCAAATATATCTCTTTCCAGATTAAGACTCAATCTACTTTCTACAAGATTTTCCATATTATCTTTTAACCCCGGCATTATATCCTCAGTAAGGCCTGTATATACTTCAAATAATTCGACTATATTGCTAAGAACAATAAGATTTGTAGTACTGTCCTTTGCAAAAAAGGTCGGACTCACAGGTTCCTTTGCTGTCTGTGAAAAATATTTTACCGCCACAGGATTTATTATATTTTCTTCTGGAATCATCAGTGTTTCCAGTGAAAGTCCTTTCTCGGAAAGTGCCAGAGCAGCACCCATAATTTTTACTGATTTAAAAAATTGAACAAAATTAGACTCCTGTGACATCTTTGAAATATTACAGAATTCTTCTCTTAAATAATTTAAATTGACATAAGCAAACCCTACGGTATCTTTAGATATTTTCTTTCTGTAAAGCTGAAATTTTTCATCTGTCAATATGGATTTATGTTTTTTCTGAACCGTATCAAGAGACAGAAGTAGTTTATCAGGTGTGGTTGCCATAAGAATAAAATCCCTGTAAAAAACATAGGAAAAATTTGTGGAAACAAATATTTTATGACCGTTCATTTCCTGCTCTGTTGCTCCGTATTGGACTTGAACCTTATTAAAAAATTCATCCACTTTTTCTCTGTTATTTATACGGAAAGCGCCAAGTGTAAAAATTTTATCTACCGGGTTATTAAGCCTCAGCATTTTTACAGCAAGGTTTGCTCCCATATTAAACCCTGCCACTGCCATTTCCGGGTCAACATAGGGCAGGAAATCTGCCGTTATGTTAATACCCTGCCGTGGTTCTCTGAAAAAGACCGTTATCATAAGTTTATCAATGATTGCATATATGCCCTTCTCTGTATCAGGATTTTCATGGATTTTTTTATACTGTTCCGCAAATATTACCTTTTTTATACCCGGTTCAACCTGCATTTTCAAAATCATTTGAGATTCTTCAGGCATAAAGGAAAGTTCCTGAAGAGTATCTCTTGTTGAAAGGTAAAATATAACAGCTCCCAGGCAGAGTATAACACCGAGTAAAAAGGATATTACATAAACAGATTTTGTCTGAGATTTATTCGAAGTACCATCATCAGTATCGTCACTGTCGAGTAAATCTTCTTCTTCATCATTATCTTCGAGATTGATTTCGTCATCATAAGACATAAATAGTCACCTCTTTTTGTTTCGTGACCCGTGACGCGTGACGCGTGACGCGGGGATGTTTATGAACAGGCCTGCAGAATTCAGGCCTTATTTCTCTGAAAATTCTCTAGTTAGCAGGGAAAAACCTTTTTATAGGGAGAAATAATTTTGGTGAGCGGTGATAACATTTCGCTATCAAATATACTATTATAAAGCCCCCTCTCCGGTTCTCCGGTGCTCCTTCCAAAAAAAAATCTAAACTGGAACGTTTGGGAACGTTTATATATTTTACAGCTTACATCATGCCACTTTAAGTTATAGAGTAATTCTAAAAAGTCTTGTCCTAAATATTAACCGGATCAAATCCGGTTACCCGGTGCTCCTCCGAAAAAATCTAAACTGCTGCGTCTATATATGTTACAGATTGCATCATGCTGCTTTACATTATGATCCGGCCGTATACACCGGTGCTGCGTGATATTTTTTCTACGTAGCACCGGGTAACCGGATTTTTCTTAAATCACTGATGATTAATTTGAGACTTTTCTTTTTAGAATTATTATAAAACCTTCGAATACACCTGTAGTGCCATGATATTTTTTTCTCCAGAGCACCGGAGAGCCGAAGACATATAAAGAAAAGATTTTATTAATTTTTTATTATATAACAGAGATTAATTCTGGCATAGACTTGAAACAGATGTTATAATTTTTGTATAAATCCGAGAAAGGGCTGATTATTTTGAATAAAAAAATTTCAAATATAGAAAAAATTCTTCTGAGAGCAGCTACAAACAAAGATTTCAGAGACAAGATCCTTAAAGATAAAAAATCTGTCACAGAAAATACGGAATTTTCTCTGTCTGAAGTAGATAAAATATTTCTCAATAATATTCCTCCCCAAAAGCTCAATGACATGATCGAACATTTTATAACCCAGAAAAACTCAAGAAGAAATTTTATTAAAGGTGCGGCAGCATCTGCTGCTTTTGTAATAAGTGCGTCCTTGGTTCCATTGTCTTCAGTTCTGGCAGGCGGAGATAATAATATTGACCCGACCTATGGCATCAGACCTGATTATCCTTATCCCGAAATTACACCTGCAGAAGGAATTGATATACCATATGCTCAGCCGTCCAGCCATCCAATAATAAATGCAACTCCAGAACTTTATAAATCTATAATAACTGAAAAGATACATGCTCAGGGTAAAACTATCCTCTATAAATATATAGGTTTAAAAGTCATCATTCCAGATGATTCAATTAAAGAAGCTACAATAACAATTCAACTTATAGTTCCATCAGGTGTAAATTATAAAAATAATTTCATTTATCTCGGGCTGGTTCAATTCACTCCCATAAATACAAAATTTAACAAAGAAATCAGTATATACTTCCCTCTGGTAAAACGGGAGGGACTGGCTGGTTACACTTTAAATGAAATATCATATACAAAAATCTATTCAAAGATAACAGCAGATGAAAATTTATCTAAATTTATTTCCAATGAATTGAAAGCAATTCCTGATAGAAAGTTCTGGAAATCCATACCGGCAGAAATTTCAGAAGGTTATGTTATAATCAAAACAAAAAAACTTGGGATTTATACTGTGGGCTATTTTATATAAACCTTTAGAGATTTAAAAATATGGGAAACCTGTCTTCAATACAATTCAGTGTATATTTATTTATCAGTGTAGTTTACAACAAATTATAGATAATCCTCGCGTCACGCATTACGCGTTACGCGTCACGATTCTCATATAAATATATCACAAAAAATTCTCTAAAACACAATATTTTTAAAACTTATACGTTATATATAAAGGCAGAATTCTCACAAACAGGAGAAGGAGATGACTCACCTATCAGATGAGGAATTAATAGAGATATATAAAAAATCCGGCAATAATGAAGCCTTTGAAACCATTCTGACCCGTTATAAAAATTCTCTTTTCTCCTTTCTTGTAAGAATGGTATCAGACAAAACAGTGTCAGAAGATCTCTTTCAGGAGGTTTTTTTCAGGGTCATAAAATCCCTGCCTGACTATAAATCAAAAGATAAATTTAAAAGCTGGATTTTTCGTATAGCAAATAATCTTGCCATAGATCATCTGAGAAGTATAAAAAGAAGGAAAACCTCTTCCATAGAAGAGGAAATCTTTGAAGAGAAAGGAAAATCCATTAAAGTGGAAGACACATTAAAATCTGCTTCTCACGGCCCTGAGAAAATTTT
The DNA here is from genome assembly GCA_040217665.1 of Vulcanimicrobiota bacterium. GTDB lineage: Bacteria > Vulcanimicrobiota > SpSt-956 > SpSt-956 > JAKJGF01 > CALARM01. The sequence goes on along the minus strand of JBEHWP010000002.1, from coordinate 31,793 downwards.
AGAACATAAGGAATTGCAGCATATACTGAAAAACTCCATAGAAAGTCTTACAGAAGAACAGAAAGAAATATTTATTCTGAGACATGAAAGCAAAATGTCCTTTAAAGAAATAGCGGACTTACTGAAATGCCCTTTAAATACAGCTCTCGGCAGGATGCACTGTGCCATGAAAAAATTAAAGGAAAAACTCACAGAAGAACTGGAGGTCTAGACTATGACATGTAAAGAATTTGAAGAAAATTATATACTTATGATCTATGAAGAATTAAATAAAGATGAAATATCGGCCTGTACGGAACATATGTCTTCATGCCGGCACTGCAGAAATCTCTTTGAAGAAACGAAAGAAACAAAATCTATTTTTGAACATATAGAAAGACCGGAACCGCCTGACCATCTTCTGAATAAAGTAAGGGAATATGCAGGAAGACACCGGGTTTGCACCGGAAATTCAGCCAGAGAATATATAAAAAATATTCTTAATCTTCTGCTATACAGTCAGAGAAGACTGGTTTTTGCCTCTATTTTGCTGTTTCTGATAGGAATTACCTGTCTTATAAATTATATTTCTCTCAGACATAATACCATAAACAACGAGAATAATATAACAGCCCTTTACGAAGGAAAAAAACTGGATAAAGACATAAAAAACATTGAAGTCAACACAGCTTCTTTTTCTGATAATTATTATTCTTTCGGTATTGAAAAGCAAAAAAGTACATGGGACGTATCTTCTATAGACAGTAAAATGACGGCCATGGAAACAGAGGTAAAAAAATTAAAGAAAGAATGTGAGAGTTTTTAAATAGCCCGCCATAAGGGTATATAAAATTTAAATAAAGGAGTAGTAAAATGAAAATTTTCTCTGTAATCCTGTTAATCCTGATTTGCCTGTGTTTATTACAGACAGACACATTTGCCATGGAAGAAGATTTATATACGGGTGATATAGCCCAGGCTCCTGTACCAGGAGGCCATCCCGGCCCTCCGCCAGTATTAAATGATAAACAGAAATCTGAAGTTATTTCATTTATTCAGAAATATATGCCTTCTAATTACGAAACCCTGAGAGAAATAAAAGAAGCAGATCCGGGCCGGTATAATCAGATCCTTCTGGAAAATTACAGAATTATGACAGAACTTAAAGAACTGGCAAAAATTGATACGGAAGCCTATAAGGATTCTTTAAAGGCCGTAAAGCTGGAAGATGAAAGCTTAAAACTTGCAAAACAGTACAGAAAAGCCACGGGAGAAGATGAAAAAGGACAGATTACAAAAAAATTGAAAACAATATTGAATGAACTTTTTGATCTGAGAGAAAAAGAAAGAGGAAGAAGAATAAAACAGCTGGAACAGGAACTTGCCCGTCTTAAAGAAAGTCTCAATAACAGGAAAAAAAATAAAGACACAATAGTTCAACAGAGACTGGATGAACTCACAGGTAAAAAAGAAAATTTACAATGGTAATCTATAAATAGAAACTCAGAAGACATGTAGCAGATTTTCTGATTTTCCTGTCTTCATCTGACAATAAATTTTTCAGTGTTGATATCAATGGTTTTATATCTATATTTTCACTCTTTTCAAGTGTCTCAAGAGTTTCCAATCTGACAGAAGGATCTCTATGTTTCAGCAAAAGGTCATTTATGTATTCATAGTTTCCTCTATCAAGAAAATGTAATGTTAACGCCCATGCTCCTTCTCTTCTGGAGTAAAGATGAAAATGATTTAGATTCTTAAAATTTTTTTCTATTATCTTCTCATAATCTTTCTGTAATAATTGTAGTTCTTCTCCTTTCAATTTTTTTAATGCTTCTGTGGGACTTAACCGCCTGATATAATAAGTTTCAAAGGAAGATACAATGTCATATTCGACAGAGTAATCATATATGTAGTAAACTCCACATTGAGGACACTTTTTAAGATAGCCGTCAGGTGGCATAAGGGATATAAGATATTTTATGTTTGCAGGAAGACTTCCTTCATAATAGAAGGTACCAATTCTGGGAATATGTTCACAAATAGTACAGATCCTTATATGTTCTTCCGAGATTATTTCTTTACAGGCTTTTTTAAGATTATCAATCATTTCTATCCCTCTGTCTGTAAAAGGTTCAATTACCTTAAGAACTATAAAGGCTTTCTCTCTACTATCACCTGTAAAACAATAGAGATATTTTAGAATAACATCCCTCTTGGTCTTATATTTGAGATTATAAAGAAGAACATTAAATACATCCTTTTCCGGTTCTATGTCCAGTCCATTTGATACTGCTCCCTCAAGAATGGCAAGAGTATTTTCCCTGATCCTTTTATCTTTATCTACGAGAAAAATAGTTATTCTGGAAAGAAGAACCGGATTATGTTTCTGGCTTTTCAGGAAATGAAGGGCTATGCCTCTTAATACACCGTCTCTTACGGAATAGTTTCTATGTTTTATCAGTCTATCTATTTCATCTAACCTGTCTTTCTTTGCAAAGAAGAGTGCTATACTATAACCGAGATTTTTACATACTTTATTATTTTTATCGTGAAGGGATTTCTTCAGCACCGGTAAAACCTTTGCCAGTGATAACCCTTTTTCTGCTGCGAAACTGAACACAAGAGATGTATCCTCTCTGACATTCTCCTTTTTTTCACTAAGAAAATCTGCCAGCAGAGGCAGTGAGCAAGAAATATCTATACCTTCTAATATTAAACATATTTTTAAAAAATCTGGCACATATAACCTGACAGATGGTTCTTTTAACATACATTCAATGACCCGATTTAATCTCTCCATATCTTTTTTTATATATAAAACAAGGAACCTTCTTATGGAAATATTCTGAAAAAGAGCTTTTTTAATTATTTTTATTATGACCGGAACAGGATCACCTATATCGGGGCTGTCAAAACTGTCCAGAAGAAACGTTCTGAAATCTTCTCTTTTTAATAATACTTCAAGATTTTTAAAATCAGATTTTTTGAGACAGTTCAGTATAATTACATTGGCAAGAGGTTCCATAATAGTAACAGTATTACACGTGGAAAAAAATTTTATAAGATCGGGAATTACAGGGGAAAGATCTTTTCCTTCTCTGGCTAATTTCAGGAAAAAATAAACAACTTTCTTACTTTCTTCTTCACTCAATAAAACACGTTTAAGTTGTCTTAAATACTTTTTTAAAATCTCCATATAATTTCAATTTATCTATTATTTATATTATATATATTCTTCTATTAACTTACCTTTCATTTTTACTTCTTTACACATTTACTGAACTTATTATATCACTGAAGAATTTCAGTAGCCAGTCCCTGGAGAAAAGAATTTCGTCCTGAAAGCCTGTAAAGACCTATCTGAAAAGTAATATTTATTCTACACCATTCCGGTGTGTGAGGCTCTGGAGGAAAAAATATGCCGTATTAAAAGAGAGTTGTAAATGATATAGACGCAAAATATTAACAGTCTGTAAAACCAGTTTACCACGTAACAGGATCATATCTTTTCCGGAAGAGTCCGGCCAGGGACAGGTTTTAGAAATGGATACCTTTTTACCTGTTACGGTAATAAGTTTTCATAAAACCAATCACAATAAACTCAAAGAATTCAATTCTCCTGAAAATATTATCTTAATAATAAAGTAAGATTTATCTTTCCCTGTATTGACTTTTCAAGTATTTAACAATTAAAATAGAGAGAGAGAAAGAATTTATTATAGATTTTTCAAACAACCTTTTATAAATAGTCTACTGTGAGTAGGCATTTATAGAATAATTATAAAGTTGACTACAATGAGAATGGAGGACAATTTTATGAAAGAAGGCTCAGACCTGACAACAGAGAAAACTCCTCCCCGGACAAATCCCCCTGGAAATCCATCTGCAGAAGAAGTAAACTCCAGTTCATCATGCCCCGGATGTAAATTTGACGTGAGTGAAAAATCTTTCGAAAAATATCTGAATGTATGTCCGGAATGTAATTATCATATGCATATATCTGCCAATGAAAGATTAAAATTGCTCGTAGATCCGGGTACTTTTAAAGAATGGGATAAAAATTTAACATCTGTAGATCCTCTTCACTTTGTTGACAAGAAAACTTATCTGGAAAGACTGAAAGAAGCAACTCAAAAAACAGGTATGAGAGATGCAGTTATTGTAGGAACAGGAAAAATTGACGGAACGGAAGCTGTGTTCTGTGTACTTGATTTTGAATTTATGGGCGGCACTATGGGTTCAGTAGTCGGAGAAAAGGTATCAAATGCATTTTTAAGAGCCATTAAAAAGAAACTCCCTGTTATCAGTGTAGTTTCAAGTGGCGGAGCCAGAATGCAGGAAGGTATGCTTTCATTGATGCAGATGGCAAAAACTGCTTCTGCAGTGGCAAGATTCCACAAGGCAGGACTTCCCTATATATCTGTGCAGACAAACCCCACTACAGGGGGTATTGCTGCAAGTTTTTCTTCTCTGGGAGATGTAATTATTGCAGAACCCAGGGCACTGGTCGGGTTTGCAGGGCCAAGGGTTATAGAACAGACCATAGGTGAGAAACTGCCTCCAGAATCTCATACTGCAGAATTCCTTATGGATCATGGTATGATTGATAAAATAGTGGAGAGAAAAAATTTGAAACTCAGAATTTCTCACCTGATAAAACATCTTACCAGAAGAGGACAGGTAAAATTCCCCAGGTTGAGACCTCCTCAGCATCAGCCTCTGAAACATATTGATCCATGGGAAGCAGTAGAAGCGGCAAGAAATCCGGAAAGACCTACATCCATCGATTATATTGAAAGAATATTTGCAAATTTCGTGGAATTCAAAGGAGACCGTTATTTCGGTGACGATCCTGCAGTAATTATCGGAGTCGGCGATCTGGAAGGGCAGACGGTGGCAATAATAGCACAGGAAAAAGGAAGGAATGAAGAAGAAAAAAAATACAGACGCAAAGGAATGGCCATGCCGGAAGGTTACAGAAAAGCCCAGAGGATGATGCATATGGCAGAAAAATTCCAGATACCTCTTGTCACTTTTCTTGATACACCGGGGGCATTCCCCGGGTTTGAATCTGAAAAAAGAGGGATTGCTATGTCTCTTGCTCACTGTTTCAGCATAATGTCTACCCTTATGACTCCTACATTGAGTATAGTTATAGGAGAAGGAGGGAGCGGAGGTGCTTCTGCTCTGTCAGTAGCTGACAGGGTTTTCATGCAGGAAAGAGCTATCTTTTCCGTTATTTCTCCTGAAGGAGCGGCATCCATACTTTACAGGGATGCAAAAAAGGCAAAAGATTTGGCACCATTTTTAAAGCTTACAGCTTTTGATTTATATAATCTGCAGCTTATAGATAAGATTATCCCCGAAGCACAGGGAGGGGCACATTTTGATATACTTACTTCATCTCAGCTCATAAAGATGGAGCTATTGAAAAATATTGAAGCGTTAAAGAAACATTCCATTAATAATCTTTTAAATGAAAGATATAAAAAGTTCAACCAAATGGGTGTAACAGGAGTATACTGGCAGGAACTATTAAAAAATGAACTGCAGGCAGGGATAGAAAGACTGCAAAAAAGATTTAAAATAGGAAAGGAAGCCAGGTAATTTTACGATTTTTATTGAATTAATCAGTGTTTTTGGATATAATAATATTTATTAAGAAAGGAGTAGAGTAACTCTATTTTCATATTTAAACGATCTTATATAGATTATGTTATGTGATATATTTTTGTATTTATTAAATATTGAAATACACTCAGTGATTTTTTTATATAAAAATTTTTTGAGTTACTCGATAAAAAATGTCTGAAAAACAAAAATTTAACTGTCCCAAATGTAATGAAAATACCCTTTATTCTTTTAATACACCTGAAGGGATAGATATTGATCTCTGCGATTCCTGTAAAGGTATATGGATGGATAAAGGTGAAGCCGCTACTTTTACCGAGCTTGCAGATGATATACCGAAACTGGAGGAAGTTCTCTCACAGGCAAAATATACAGAATATACATGTCCGAAATGCCAGGGCATGTTACAGGAAATGAAATATGTACCTGAAGGTAATCTTGTTATCGATAGATGCGACAAATGCGGCGGTATATGGCTTGATGCGGAAGAACTCTGGCAGATGGAGGATCTTGCTTCAAGAGTGGAAGATCCGAGATCCAGAATTATGAGAGCCATAAAAAATATGCAGGACCAGGGATATATAGCCATCAAGGATATAAAAGATTCACTTCCTAAAAAAAAAGACAATAAGGAAGAGGTAAAATAATCCTTTATCTGAAAAAATATTCAGTTAAAAATGAGGGTTTTAAATCTTTTGTGTAAACTTACCGGGGAATAAAAGATTAATAGAGGGTTACACAAAATTTATAAACAGTCATAAAAAGTGATTTCCGAATCATGAAATAATAGATTTTCATGAAATCTTTATATTTCTTCTCCCAGGAAGAAAGGAGTATTCCCTTATATGTTGAGGAATTTTTTAATATTTTTATCTGATAATAAGCCTATCAGAAAAATGGTTACTTATTTTCAAATTTCAAAGGATATGGCATCCAGATTCGTTGCAGGAGAAACACTTGAAGAGGCAATACCGAAGGTTAAAGAATTAAATAATATGGGCATGACAGCTACGATGGATCATCTAGGAGAACATGTAAAGGATAGAGCAGAGGCTGAAGCATCTGCAAATTCTTATCTTCACCTGCTGGATACCATAAAAAAAGAAAACCTGAGAGCTCACGTATCCGTAAAACTTACCATGATGGGACTTGCCATAGACAGAAATTTCTGTATGGAGAATGTAGAGAGGATAGTTAAACAGGCAAGAACATATGAAACTTTTGTTCGTATAGATATGGAAGGTTCCGACTGCACACAACCGACACTGGATACATTTTATGCCCTCAGGGAAAAATATGAAAATGTAGGAATCGTTATACAGGGCTATCTCCACAGAAGCGAAGATGACATTAAAGAACTTATAAAAAAGAAAGCTTTTGTGAGACTCTGTAAAGGAGCCTATAAAGAACCTTCATCCATAGCTTTCCAGGGTAAAAAGGATGTAGAAAAAAATTATCTGAAACTCATGGAAATGGTTATGGCTCCGGACGTTCTTGCTTCCGGTTATTATCCTGCCATGGCCACACATGATGTAAAAATGATAATAGCTACAAAAAAATATGTAAAAGAGAATAAAATCAGACCTGATCAGTTTGAATTCCAGATGTTATATGGAGTAAGAAGGGATTTACAGAAAATACTGGTCAGAGAAGGTTATAATATGAGAATTTATGTACCCTATGGCACTGAATGGTATCCTTATTATTTGAGAAGACTTGCCGAAAGAACTGATAATATAACATTTATATTGAGAAATCTTATGCTTGATTAATTACTGAGTGAACTATGGAAGAACTTAACGCCCTTCAGGCGAGTTGTTTAAAGTTGAGAGCTGAAGGTTTAGAGTTGAAATCAACCCTAAACTATAAACTCTAAACCATATAATAGTTTAATCGGAATGAAAATTCCTATACCTTTAAAGTATTACCATCTGTTTACTCAGAAAGGTCACGCTTGAATCTGTAAAGTTTACTGTAAAATTTAATGGACATAACTATTCCGCATAAACTTATACATGGCCAGTAATATTTAAAATCCAGAAATGTATATTTAAGTGCAGAAAGGCCGATAAAAATTGATATAGATAGACAAATAAATAAGATACTGTAATATAGTTCCCACAGAGATTTTGTTAAATTCATAAAATGTATAATTATACCCCTGCCTTCTGAAGGGGTATAATTTATCTTTAAGCTCCCTTTCTCCTGATCCGGAATCTGAAAACCTTTAAAATAAAGCCACGCAGTTACAGGAATACTGAATATTATAGACCAGAGTACATCTCCCGGATAATGAGCACCGAACATAACGCGGCCTGCTCCCATAGCTATACCGTAAGAAATCGACATAAGAAACATCAGAATAATAAAAAATGGTCTTTTAGATCTGAGAAAAATAAAAGCAAGAGTAAGTAAAAACATAGCCGAAAAAGTATGACCTGAAGGAAAAGAACCATGATTTAAAGCTTCATCCAAAGTATAAGGGCCAAAGGTAAGCATATGAGTAAATATTTCTTTGCCTTCCACAACATGATATGGCCTGGCTCTGCCAAAAAAACCTCTCAACAGACGGGATATATTAAGTGTTTCTATGAGAGCGACGCCAAGCATAAAGCCTGTGTATTTTCGAGTAAAAAAGAGGGTTTCCTGAAATCGTCTGTTAAAAGACAGAATATATAAAAAAAGTGCCATAGCAATAGCTATATTTGAAAAATCCTGTCCGCCGAACCCCTCCCCGTCAAAAATGGTTCTGTTCATAAAAATTCCGTAAAAAGGTTTTGTTTTCTGTTCAACCCAGTATTTTGCTATATCATAATCTCTATCCCAGAAATATACAGAGAAATAAATGGTAAGAAAAAGATAAAAAATACCTGTCATTATTGAAGAAATTCTTCGTTTATTAATATTCATGTCCCACATACCTATTCTTTAAGCCATAAAAAATGAATTTTTCAGTAAAATTAAATTATTCAGATAAACTGCCTTTTAATAATTTCATCTAAAGCTTTATTTTAGGCCAATTAAAAATAAAATTTCCTGTACTCTTAACTTACAGTAAATTAATTATATCAGAAAATTCAATTTATATTAAGAGCTTATCCGAAAAGTCGTCACATACGATAATGTTTTTTTATGACAGGTAAATTCACTTCTACTGGAATTACACTTAATTTTGTAAATCTATTAGCTTGACAATGTCACATTTAATAAAATAGCAATTAGTTTTTAGTTTTCCGTTAATAATTAAAGCTAATCTCTAATAGCTAATTACCGTAACAGGTAAATTGGTAACCCGGCATATGGTACACACTACTGTCTCTATTTCGGTTCCCTTTAGAAAGATAAAAAAATAAGAGTATTTTTAAAATAAATATTGACAATTATAAATATTTCGTGATAACATCAAAAAATATAAGAGACTAATTATAAGAGAATAATATTTTTAAAGGGAGGAGATATTTATGCCCAGACAAATAGGAGATATAAAACTTTATAACCTCACGGAACTTTCTGAAGCTCTTCAGGTTACACCAACATCTTTAAGAACATATATTCATCATGGCAAACTTAAAGGCAGAAAAGTTGGGAATAAATGGTATGTAACAGAAGACAACCTCAAGGATTTTTTAAATGGTATGACATACGGTGGCAATGAAAATAATCATTCCGAATAAAAAAATTATAGATTTTTCTTTTCTATGAATCCATTTAATTATCAATTAAAATTGATATACATCTTATATTAAATAAGGAGAGAGACTATGTATAAGACAGTAGGAGAATTCATGGAGTATGTCAGAGCAAAAAATCCTGCTCAACCTGAATTTCATCAGGCAGTTCATGAGGTAGTTCAGTCTATATGGCCGGTTCTTGAAGCAAGACCACAATATAAAGAAGCTAATATTCTTGAACGTATTGTTGAACCGGAAAGACAGATCATCTTTCGTGTTCCCTGGGTAGATGATAAAGGAAAAATCAGAGTAAACAGAGGTTTCCGTATTGAATTTAACAGTGCCATTGGCCCTTATAAAGGGGGCCTTCGTTTTCATCCGAGTGTAAATCTTGGCATACTCAAGTTTCTTGGCTTTGAACAGATATTTAAAAACAGTCTTACCACCCTGCCTATGGGTGGAGGCAAGGGAGGAGCAGATTTTGATCCAAAAGGTAAAAGTGATATGGAAGTCATGAAATTCTGCCAGTCCTTCATGAATGAACTATGGCGTCATATAGGTGCCAATACAGATGTGCCTGCCGGTGATATAGGTGTTGGTGGACGTGAAATAGGTTTTCTCTACGGTCAATATAAGAAACTTAACAACACTGTTGACGGAACATTTACAGGTAAAGGCCTTAACTGGGGCGGAAGTCTGATAAGACCTGAAGCGACAGGTTACGGATGTGTTTATTTTGCACAGGAAATGTTAAAAACCAGAGGTGAGAGCTTTACCGGTAAAAAAGTCGCCATTTCAGGTTCAGGAAATGTTGCCCAGTATGCTGTACAAAAATGTCTGCACCTGGGTGCCATCCCTGTCACATTATCAGATTCAGGCGGATGGATCTATGATAAAGAAGGTATAAATCCAGAAAAACTGGCCTATGTTCTTGATTTAAAGAATCACAGAAGAGGACGTATAAAGGAATATTCAGAAAAATTTAAAGGTGTCGAATATAATGAAAGCGGAAATGTATGGCAGGTGCAATGCGACGTAGCTCTTCCCTGTGCCACTCAGAATGAACTTGATGGTGAAGATGCAAAGACCCTTGTTGAAAACGGTTGCTATTGCGTATCAGAAGGTGCCAATATGCCTACCACACCTGATGGAGTGGAAGTATTTCTTCAGAATAAAACCCTTTATGGACCGGGTAAAGCAGCGAATGCAGGAGGCGTGGCAGTATCAGGCCTGGAAATGTGCCAGAACTCTATGAGACTGAAATGGAGCCGTGAGGAAGTAGACACCAAACTTCAGAGTATAATGAAATCCATTCATGAGACATGCTGGAATACAGCACAGGAATTCGGCACACCGGGGAATTATGTAAACGGCGCCAATATAGGTGGCTTCATTAAAGTTGCCGATGCAATGGTAGATCTCGGAGTAATTTAATCAGTGAATAGTGAGTAGTGAGACAGTTTTTCACTACTCACTATTCACGATAAATAGTCCCGAACTGCTTTATCGAAACTGTCTACTCTATTAAAGAATATCACTTCTTTTTATCTGTAAGTGCCGATGTTACACATCGAAACCCTATATCATTATCATAATTATCAGGGCTGTAATTACCGCGGAAGGTAATTCTGCAGTAATAATAATTATCATCCCAGCTACCGCCCCGTAAAATCTTTGTTACACCGGCAAAAGGACCGTGAGGATTTTTTACCGGCTCTTCCATTACAGTGTAATATCCGTACCAGTCGGAACACCATTCGAGAACATTTCCTGCCATATCCATTACTCCATAGGGAGATGCTCCTTCCGGATAGGATCCGACAGGCTTTGTCTTTTTATCGAAACAATTATATTTATTTGCACATCTGCCACTGTCCCAGTTACTTCCCCAGGGAAAGATTCTTATGTCTGTTCCTCTGGCTGCTTTTTCCCATTCAGCTTCTGTAGGTAATCTTTTATTCAGCCATTTTGCATAGGAAGAAGCACCGTACCATGTTACAAAGGTTACAGGATGGTTTTCATAGCCGGGAACTACTACAAAGGTGTTATTGACCTTTTTAATTCTGCATTCCCCTGATCTGTCATCTATATGAATCCATACATGTCCGTTATTACATGATTTACCCTTACTATTTAAAAAGTTACAGTATTGACCGTTTGTCACTTCATATTTATCTATCCAGTAAGAAGAAAGATATACTTTACGACATGGTTTTTCATCTGTTTCAGAACCGGCTCTATCACTTCCCATAAAGAATTCTCCTTCTTCAATAAAGATCATTTCTGTTTCATTAACTTTTTCAGGAGATGTGGAAACATAACCCATTTCCTGAAGACGGGCAAGTTTTTGCAGTGCATCTTCATAATCTCTTTTATTTTTCTGTGCTTTATAAAGATCCCTTGCTTTTGTAAAAGCATCACATGCCTGCTGATACCGTAAAAGCTTTTCGTAGGAAAGACCGAGATTGTACCAGGCAACACTGTAATCGGGCTTAAAAGATATGGCTATTTTATACTCTTTTATCGAAAGGGGATAATTCTTTTTCTTGAAATAGATCATACCGGCACAGTGATAACTTTTCGGGTTATGGGGATCCTTCTGTATAACCTCTCTTACAAGTTCGAGAGCCCAGTCAAGTTTATCGATTTTTATAAGCTCTACAGCCTGTTTCAGCAGATCGTCACTTTCAGATGCTTTCAGGATTATAGCCGGTGTTATTAACAGGCTTAAAAGAATAACAGAAAATATAAATCTTTGCATAATAGCCTCCTAAATGGTGAATAGCCATTGGTAAATGGCTATTCACCATTTACCGGAACCTATTCATAATGAAGTTCAGTATCAGAATTTCTTTCTGAATTATTCGACTTTCCCTGACTTCCACCTGCAGAAATATTATCATAATGTAATTCAGAATTTACAGGGGACTTATTGCTCTTCTGATTACCGGAGTCCTGACACTCATAATTATAATCATTATAATAGGTCTGTTGATAATAATCACTCTTATAATAATTATTTGAAGCATAACCGAGATCTCTTTCTATGGAAGAGATATAGTTTTTTGCATCTTTTATGAGCTGTCCATTTATATTCAATGATATAACCCGATTAAACCATGTTCTTGCTTCCATATAATTATGTGCATCTAAACTTAATATACCTTTATGTAAAAAACATGTTGCCAGACCTTCCTTTGCCTTACTGTTATTCCCATCTATATGTAAAACCTTTCTGAAACAGAGGGCACCTTCATCATATTTCTGTTTTGACATATTTTTCTGTCCCTCTGTCATATAAATAGCAGTCATTCTTGAAACAATGAAAGTTCTGTCTCTTTCGGATGGCTTAAGAGAAAGAGCTTTCTTAAACCATTTTTCTGCCATTTTATATTCATCAATTTTGTAATAAGATGTTCCTATAGATATATGGGAAGAAATATCAGAAGGACAGGCAGAAATAATCTGTTTATTCACTGAAATAGCTTTATTATAATCTCTGCTTTCAAAATATGAATTACTCAGACTTTTCAGAGAAGATATATTATTTTTTTCTACTTTCTCTTCTTTCTTTTTTCCGTCACTGTCTGTTTTATCATTAAAAGAAACATCAGGGACTTTTGTCTGTTCCGGTGTATGACCGGTTAAAATTTTGCCAGGAGTTTGTTCAGGAACCGGCATTACAGAAGACCTGCTATAGTAGTCTATAAAATATTTTCCTCCAATAATGACACATAAACATACTATCACCGCACATAATGTTTTTACTTTATTAAAGAGATTTTTCCCATTTTTCCTGCGATAAGAATAATATGGTATATGCCTTTTTTTAGGGATCAACGGTGATATGGAAATTTTGCTGGTTTCCCGTTCTTTTTTACCGGGAACCATAGCAAGATCATCTTTTAAATCTCTAAAACTTCTGTATCTTTCTTCTTTTTTGGAAAGACTTTTCATGACTATTCTATTAAGTTCATCGGAAACATGGCTGTTAATATCTTTTACTGCCACAGGTTTAAGATCCATAGAAAACTTCCCCGTAAGCAGGCAGTACATAATAACACCAAGGGAGTAAATATCATTTGACATGTTACATTTTTCTGTTTTACCCGTCTTAGATATACCTGCATCCAATAATTTCAGTTCTTCATGATGTTTATCTACCATTATATTCGCCGGATTTAAATCTTTATACATAGAGGAACAGTTTTCATTAAGATATTCCATAAGGTCTATAAGTTGTTTTGCCCATTCAATTACCTTATTTTCAGGCACATTCTCAGGTATATATTTCACAATAAGGGTTTCAAGATCACTGCCGTCAATATAATCCATGACAAGATAATATCTGTCCTGTTCCATAAAATAATCCCTCAGAGCAGGAAGATTTTTATGTTTACATGTCTTAAGAATGTTTGCTTCTCTCATAAAAAGTTCTGACGGTGATTCCCTTTCAGTTAAAGAATCTGATATAAAAATTTCTTTTATAAGACAGAGGGAATTGCCGACACCTTCGTCTATAGCTTCATAGAGTGCGTCTGTACCTATATCTTTTATGACTTTTTTTATGACGTAACGTTTATTCAGGATTGCTCCCGTTTTTAAGTTACAATTTAATGTGGGATTTAACAGAGGACGGCCACAATTTGTGCAGGTCTGTGCAGAGGTATTATTTTCCCGCCCGCATTCACAGTATAATGACATATGAATATCTCCTTATACCAACTATCACACCCCCGCAATATAGGTAATTCTAAGTAAAAATGATTTCTCCTTCTTAAAGTAAGGAACTTTTATTTTATTAAAATTATAGTTAATTTCATAACAATTCATAATTAAGAAGGAGTGAAAAGTGAGTAGTCAATAGTGTCCTATTCTTTTCACCTTTCACTTTTTACTCTTATTAAATTCTAATAAGTTATGGAATACACTATAAATATCAAAACAAAGTTTTTAAATATATAATTTTGGAATTTTATTTTTTTCACTTTAATTTAATTTTAATGAATAAAAAATTACTTCTGAAACATATCAGTCATCTGATTTATAATCAGTGAAAACAGGGAAAGTGTTATTTACAGGGGCAATAACCTCTTCTTCCAGGTTACCGTCATAAGTAGGATTTTTTTCATTAACTAACCTTTCCATATTTTAATAGTTATTATGTTAAAAAAAATTTTTTTTGTTAAATTATTTAGATATTTGTCTCCAGATAAAATTTTATCTAAATTTTTATTTTACGCCATTAAAAATGAAAATTCCTATACCTTTAAAATATGTAAAAACAAAATAAAATTATAATTAACAAAAATCATATAAATCTTCTAATTAAGCTGTTATGATATATTACAGCATTTTATCTTTTCTTTAGTGAGACGTGTTAATCTGCATAAGTGTGTAAAAAGATTGAAAAAAAGAATAAATTACTGCTATAATATATATTCAAAATAATCTTATACTGAGGAGTAAATTATTATGACAGAAAAAAACCAGTTTCTGGAAAGAAAACACATAGAAAAATTTCAAAAAAATTTCACGTCAGACACTTCGAATAAAGTGCTCATGAATGCTGTCACCAGGGGAAATATTCAGGATATTACAATAAACAGACACATACTGAATAATGTAAATTTCTGTTTTTCCCATGAAATTGAACAATCGGAAGTCACTGCCCAGAAACAGGCAAATACATGCTGGCTTTTTGCAGGACTTAACTGGTTCCGAACAATGACAAAAGAAACCTTCAAAATAAAAGATTTTGAATTTTCTGCAAACCATCTTGTATTCTGGGATAAAATCGAGAAGGCAAATTATTTTCTTGAACTTATGATTGAATTTCTGGACAGAGACCTTGATGACAGACTTATGAATTTCCTTCTTAAAAATCCTGTCCCTGATGACGGTGAATGGCATATGATTGCAAACCTGGTGAAAAAATACGGACTCATACCAAAATCGGTCATGCCAAATACTTTCAATCTGGAAAATTCCAAATTTCTGAATTCTATGCTTTACAGTAAGTTAAGGGAATGTACTGCAATCATAAGAAAAATGCATAAAGACTGTAAAAATACCGAACAGATAAGAAAGAAAAAAATAGAATTTTTAGATGATTTCTATAGAATACTGTCCATATTCCTGGGAGTGCCTCCTGAAAAATTCGACTGGGCCTACAGAGACAGCGATAAAAATTTTCATAGAGAAAGAGATATAACTCCTGTGGAATTTGCAAAGAAATATCTGCCTCTTGATGTGGATGATGTTTATATACTCTGGAGCTGTCCTTCGGAAAAAACCCCTTTCAATAAGACCTATATGATAGAACATGCGGCCTATATGACAGGCGGTAAAGAATTAAAAGCTCTCAATCTTCCCTTTAAAAAATTGAGAAACTATGCAGTTAAAATGCTTAAAGACAATAAAGCATCCATGTTCGGATGTGATGTTCTTCAGGAAAGCAACACAAAAGAAGGGCTCCTGTGTTCTGATCTCTATGATTATAATCTCGTCTTTCAGAAGAAATTCCATCTTGATAAAGGCATGAGAATCGATTACTGTCAGTCTTTTATGAATCATATGATGGTTCTTTCAGGGGTAGATATTGTTAATAACAAACCGACAAAATGGAAAATAGAAAACAGCTGGGGTAATGAACACGGGAAAAAAGGGTATTTTATTATGTGTGATGAATGGTTCGGCGAACATGCCTTTGAATTAATGGTTCCCGGAACATATGTTACTGAAGAAGATAAGGAACTTTTTAAAATGGAACCTGTTAAATTACCCAGGTGGTTCCCTATGATTTAACATGTAAATGGTGAAGAGTTGCTTCACCATTTACGATTTAAAAAATTATGCCAAAAATTCTCTATACATCTTTTGACACAGTTCCTGCTCCCAAAGGGGCAGGTGTCCATATTTCATATTTTACAAAAGCACTGACAGAAAAGGGTTATAATGTTACTCTATTTACACCTGCCGGTAAAAATCAAAAAGAACAAGATATTTATATGGGAGCAGAAATAAAAAGAGTAAAGATAGAAGAAGATAATTTTTTAAAGAGAACTGTTGTTTTTTCCAGAGCAGTGGAAAAAGAACTGGAGAGAAATTATGATTTAGTTCATTTTCGTTCTATCTGGGACGGTATTTCTATTGTGAACAAACAAAATAGATCATATAAGACTCTATATGAAGCAAACGGTTTTCCGTCTATAGAACTTCCCTACCACTATCCATGGTTGAAAAATAAAGGGATACTGAAGAAAATCCGTCTTAATGAAATAATTTGCCTTAAAGAGGCAGATTTTATTATATGTCCTTCCGGGGTGATAAAAGATTACATTACATCTCTCGGAATAATAGAAGATAAAGTAAGAATTATTCCCAATGGCGTAAATACAGATATCTTTAACGTATGCCCCATGCCTGCTTTACCGCTGAAAATAATTTATGTAGGCACTCTTACCCCCTGGCAGGGTATATTTTCTTTACTCGATGCTCTTTATATAATAAAAGAAAAAAGGATATTTTTTATATTAAACATTCTTTCTGACAGAAAAAAAAAATTTGAAAAACCTCTTACAGATTATGTCTCTCGATTAAACCTTACAGAACATATAAAATTCCTCGAACCGGCAGGAGAAGAAAAAGTTGCTTCTGTCATATCGAAATCCCATATAGGTGTTTCTCCTCTGGAATATTCGGATAGAAATTTAATACAGGGTTGCTGTCCCTTAAAAATTCTGGAATATATGTCCTGCGGAAGACCGGTAATAGCTTCCGATATACCATGTGTAAGGGAAATTATAGATCATGACATAAATGGAATATTATGTAACACAGCAGATAAAGAAAATTTGGCCCATGCCATATTAAGACTGGCAGAGAATCCTGAAATGATGGAAACAATCGGAATAAAAGGCTCTCTTAAAGCCAGGGAAACTTTTACATGGCACAGAGCAGGAGAAAAATTACTGGATACTGTTGATAAAATAATGAGTCATGGCCGGTAATGAATTTTAAGACACAGTCGAAAAACTCATTACCGGTCATACCCTATGATTTAATCAGAGGTTTAAACCATTTCAGACAACGTTTATCAATATAAATTTCTTCGTCACTGTCATTTGAAATACCAAGACTCATTTCATCAAACCATTTTATTGTTCCAATCAGTACTTCTCCGTCCAGGAAAGTAAATTCCACAGGAATCTTATCTGCAATATATCCGGCCAGAGCTTTGTTTTCAGATTTTACCATATCCCAGGAAAAATCTTCATAGTTAAAATCTTCCATAAAAATCCCGGAAACTTGGATAAAGTTGTGTCTCTTACACAAAAAAATAATCCCGGAACATTCCCCCCTGTTCTTTATATAATTATCATATCTTCTTCCATCGGATAAAAAGTATCTGCAATCTCTATTAAATCTCTCGATGTATTATGCTGGAAAGCTGCTACTTCAACAGTTATGTTACTTCTCTTAAGAACCTTTATAAGTTCGGTAAAATCACCGTCTCCGCTTACAAGAACAACAACATCGAGTCTGTCCTGTAAAGATATTATATCCATAGCAATACCAAGATCCCAGTCTCCTTTAGCAGAGCCATCGGCTCTCCGTCTTAAATCTTTTGATTTTACCGTATAACCGACTCTATCCAGCGTTTTTATAAATTCATCCTGGTTTATTTCCGGAGTCTGAACTATATAAGCTATGGCTGTTACTATTTCTCTGTCTTTAGTAACAAGATTTAAAAGAGTCTCAAAATTCAATTTTGCCTGATAGCCAATTTTAGCACCATAATATATATTTTGAACATCTACAAAAACGCCGACTCTCGGGTTATCCGTAGCGGTCTGAATTTCTTCATGACTTTCAGGAATAATACGTCTCTGGACCTTTTTATATTTTATTTCCGCCCTGATAAGATCCCCTCTGAGCTGTAAATTTTTTCTCTGAAGCAGAATTAAAGAACTGTATATATCATGCTGATTATTGAGAGTCTCTCTGAGTTCTTTACTTTCCTTTTCAAGTCTTTTTTTATCTTTAAAAAGCATTTCCTGATCAAAAAGAGCTTTCTTGGCATCTTCAAGTTCTTCAAAAATTTTCTGTTTTTCTTTCTGCAACAACTCAATTCTCTGATTAAGATTTGTCGTATCCTTTCTGAATTTTTTATTAACATCTGAAAGCTGGTTAAGTGTATTATCCTGACTTTTAAGCTTTTCTTCCAGCTTTTTAATCTGTTCCCTGTACAGGGTATCATCTTTGGGTTTCACTGCTTCCTGTTTGGGTCTGGAAACTTTTTTCACTTTTCTTACTTCTTTTTTCTCCAGAGATCTTATTATATTTTCAACGTGCTGAATAAATTCAAGACCGTAATCATTAACATCAGGTCTTTCATCTGTCAGAATAACCCAAAGAACTTTTCCGACTCTGTTCTGATTGAAAATATTCTTACAATCACCTGTATAGTCCTTAATAGCAGGAAGATCCAGTTTTGTCAATTTACTTTTCTCTTTTAATCTCTTCTTTAAAAAAGTCCTGGTCATAAAATTACCAAAATCGGATTTTTTAAAGAAAAGCTGTGCAAGATCTTCCACTACAACACTGGAAGGTATAGAGCTAAATTCTCTACCACCATATTTAATACCGGATTTATTTAAAATTACCTGTAATTCTCTCTGAGTTAATAAATCATGTATTATCCAGCAAAGACTTCTGGGAGTAAGATACTTTAAAAGTTTCTGATATTTCTCGTCCTCTGCCATATGAGCCCCCCCATTAATATAATTAACCAATATGTTATCATGTGACTGTTCCCACACCGACAATCGATCTGCTATTGCTTTACTATAGGGTATGGGCTTTTAGAGTAATCTTACTCAAAGACTCCAGTCTGAGTCTTTTGATATATGTACAATTATCAGAAATCTGTTTACGATATTCTCATATTTACCCTGATAAACAGAGGCAACTGCCTGATAGATTTTGTACAAAGCCGTAAAATTATAAACCTGTAATTTCGGTTATATATTATACAAGGTTTTTATTATTATTGCAAATTGATTATTTTTTTCACAGAGGGAACGTAATTTTAAATAATGTTCCTTTATGTTTATCCAGTTCTAAAAAACCATCAATCTGCTCTACGAGATTGATTATAAGATCAAAACCTATCGTGTTTATATTGTGAATATCAAGACCCTCAGGCAGACCTGTGCCATTATCACAGAACTGCAATATATATTTGCTATCTTTTACATACAATTTAATAGATATTATACCTCTATTCCCGTTAATGAAGGCATGTTTAAGTGAATTTGTAATCAATTCATTTATAATAAGAGCACATGGTATTGCTTTATCAACAGTGAGATATACATTACGGGCCTGAATTCTTAATTTTATCAACCTGTTATCTATATTATACGTATAGAACAAATATGATGAAAGACGTTTAATATATTCTGAAAAATCAATTCTGGACAGATCAGTAGACTGATATAATTTTTCATGAACCAGCGCTATAGATCTTATCTGACTCTGACTCTCTTTAAATTTAGTAAGAGCAATTTCATCGTGAATATAATCACTCTGAATATAGAGGAGACTCGAAATAATCTGAAGATTATTTTTCACCCTGTGATGTATTTCTTTAAGGAGTATTTCCTTTTCCTTAAGGGAAGATTTTAGTTTTTCCTCTGCTATTTTCCTTTCCTCAATTTCCTTTTGAAGTCTCTTATTTATAAGGTTTAATTCCTCTGTTCTTTCTATGACACGTTCTTCAAGATGTGTTCTATGTTTAATCAGTTCCTCCTCTATCATTTTACGTCCTGTAATATCTTCTATTAATGCAACAATATAATCGACAGAATCATCGGATTTTCTTACACATGTAGAACTTAATTTTGCATAAATAATAGTTCCGTCTTTTTTTATATATCTCTTTTCCAGATTATTGATTTTTAATTCTCCTGAAATCATTTTCTCATAATCAGTCATTTCTCCGATAAGATCATCCTGGACTGTAATATCAGGCCAGGTCAGCATTAACAGTTCATCTCTTGTGTATCCGAGAATATGGCAGAGTTTATCATTTACGGCAATCCATTTTTTATCAGGTGAAACAATAGCAATACCTGTCAGAGGCAGTTCAAAATAACTTCTGAATAACTTTTCACTCTTCTTCAATGCTTCCTCTGCCAGCTTACGATCTGTAATATTACGAATAATACCGATAAATTGAGATACGTTTCCCCTGATATCGAGTAGAGGTCTTGCTATTTCCTCTATATAGATAATATCTCCTCCTTTTGTCAGGAGACGACAACAGGTAGGAGAGATTTTTCCTGAAAATTGAGCTTCATGAAAGTCAGAGAGAACATTTTCTATATCATCAGGATAAATAAACTCGATTATATGATGGCCCATAATCTCTTCAGGCACATACCCTGCGAGAAAAAATACATTGGATGTAACAAAAGTGATTATACCGTCCGGTCTGTAAACATAGGCAACATCAAAAATATTTTCCACTATCATCCTATATCTATGTTCGGACTGTTTGAAAAAATCAAGTTTTTTTATCTCTTTTCTTAGATTATTTAATTCTTCTATCAGTTCTTTTTTTGTTTTTTCTTCATCTTTTTTCATTATTACTCCTGAATATTATTTGTATCTTAGGACTGAAAGAAAAATAACTCCGGCAAATTTTTAGAACAATCAATATTCTCGCGTCACGCGTCACGCGTCATGATATAAACTGTAATTAAGATATATTTATTTCCTGACGGATACTTAGGACTGCAAGAAAAACAACTCCGGCAAATTGTTAGAAATTTTAATATCCTCGCGTGACGCGTTACGCGTCACGCGTCACGATATAAACTGTAACTATGATGTAGTTATTTTCTGACAGATCCTTAGTACTGCTCCAGAAAATTTATTGAGAAGGAAAAACAATATTAAATGTTGTTCCCTTATCTCTGACAATCTCTACAGTGCCTTCAATCTGTTCCGATAAATTAAATACCAGTTCCAGACCGAGAGTTTTAATATTTTCAAAATCAATATCATCAGGTAAACCTGTTCCGTTATCTTTAACTTTAAGCATATATTTATGATCTTTACTGCACATTTCAACGGAAAGCTCACCGTTGCCTTCAGTGAAAGCATATTTCAGAGAATTTGTAACGAGTTCGTTTATAATAAGGCAGCATGGGATTGCTCTTTCTATATCAAGATATATATTCTTTATTTTTATTTTTACATTTATAGAATCCTTATTTATATTATAGGTACCCAGTAAATAAGAAACCAGAGATTCTACATATTCATGAAAATCTATTCTTGAAAAATCCCTGGAATTATATAGTTTTTCATGAACTATGGCTATGGATTTTACCCTGTTCTGGCTATCTCTGATTTTTTCCCTGTCATTTTTATTTCCAATCGAATCGGATTGGAGGTATAAAAGACTTGAAATAATTTGAAGATTATTTTTTACTCTGTGGTGAATTTCTTTAAGAAGTGTTTCTTTTTCCTGAAGGGAAAATCTGGCTTTTTCTTCTGCATTTATATGTTCAAAAATTTCATGTTCAAGTTTTTTATTTAACCTTTGAAGTTCTCTTGTTCTTTCTTTTACTATATCTTCAAGCCTGGAGCGATATTTTGTCAGTTCTTCTTCCCATTTTTTCCGGTTAGAAATATTACGATATATAGTCTGAATGGATAAAGGAACGGAACGGGATTCATCATAAATAATCTGAGCATTTACCGACATATAAATAACTGTTCCGTCTTTTGCCAGAAATCTTACTTCATACCCGTTAACACTGGTGGATTTTTTTAATTCTTTTAAAAGGCTGTCATATTCCTGAGGGTCTGCATAAAGTTTCAAAATAGAATTACCGGTTAATTCATCGATACCATAACTACAGTGAGATAATACAGAAGGAGTAATTAATGTAATAATACCGTTCATATCTGTGCAGCAATAAAGATCCTGAAAAGATTCAAATATTCTCCGGTATTTTTCTTCATTTTTTTTGAGTTCTTCTTTCTTGTTCCATCCCTTAATGAGAGAATCTACAAGACAATAAAACTCTTTTTGATTAAAAGGTTTTTTTATGTAATATATATCGTTTTTTAAATTCTCTTTTATAGTATCAAAAGATATTTCATCAAGATAGGCTGTGATGATAACGATAATTATATCAGGTTCCACCTGCCTCAGAAGTCTGGCAGTTCTTAAACCGTCAAGAAGATTCATCTTCATATCCAGTATACAGAGAGGAACTTTCTTACCTTTTTTATATTCATTCTGAAAATAATCCAGGAGATACAGTCCGTCTTCAAAGGTTTTTATATTATAATGTTCATTCACATTCTCTATCTGAAGATAATTAAATTCATTGAACAATTGTTCGTAAAAAGATAAAATCTCTCTGTCATCATCTGCTATAAGAATATTTTTATTATTCATAATGATACACCTTTTTTATAATTATTGTTAATATACATTATAATGTAAAATTAATATTAATTTTCGTACCCTTACAACTTTGAATATCTATATACCCGTCAATCTGTCTGGTCAGATTATTCACAAGATCCAGTCCGAGAGTAGATATATTGTTTATATCAAAATCTTCCGGTAATCCTATACCATTATCTTCTATTTCAAGAATAACCTTTTTATCACCTCCCGTATAAAATCTGATATAAATTTCTCCTTCTCTGCTATCAGGGAAAGCATATTTCAAGGAATTGGTAACAAGTTCATTTACAATAAGCCCGCATGGTATTGCTTTATCAACTCCGAGATATACAGGTAAAACATCTATATTAACATTAATGAAATCCTTTACTTTATAAGTATTTCGTAAATAAACCATTAAAGATTGCAGATAGGCCTGAAAATCAATTTTACTGAAATCACCGGTTCCGTATAATTTTTCATGAACCAGTGCTATTGACTTAATTCTGCTCTGAGTATCTTTAAACACCAGTCGATCATATTCATCTTTTAAAGAATCAGATTGAAGATATAAAAGACTCGAAATAATCTGAAGATTATTTTTAACTCTGTGATGTATCTCTTTTATAAGAACTTCTTTTTCTTTAAGTGACAGGAGAATCTGTCTTTCCGCTCTCTCTCTTTCGTGAGCTTCTTCTTTGAGTTTATTATTTGAAACAGCAAGCTCTATAGTTCTCTGTATAACTCTTTCCTCAAGTTCTGTATTAAATTCTCTCACCTGCTTTTCTATCAATATCCTTTCTGTGATTTCCTTTGCAAGGTCTTCCTTTTGCATGAAAAATTGCATTATAAGCCTGGAAATATAACCGAATTCACCTTTATCTTTCTCCAGAACAAGAAGATATTCCGGATTTCCTGTATTCAATGCTCTGGCAATCCTGTTTAGCGGTATATTTATCCATAAAGTAAGAAAAACAGAAAGAAACATTATTAGAAAAACCAGAAAAACAATAAAAAGTAAAAAATTCCAGTTCGATATACTGACAAAATTTTTGAGTATGAAAGAATCTGAACAGACATTAACACTGGCAACAGGTTCACCTTTCCAATCATTGAGAATCTTTGAAAAAATAATAGTGCCTTTTTCCGGATTGGAAATAAAGATTCCCTTTTTATTAACAGGGGTAATTTTTATTACACTATCTGTAATTAATGAAAGCTCTTTAATATATGTTTCATCCCATATCAAACCTGCAAACAGATATCCATGAGACTGTGTTTTTCTTTCTTTATCCTTTACAGGGTGTACGGCAGCACCATAAATCTCTATTAAACCTCTGGAACTGTTAAGAAAAAAATGGCAAAACTTTGTTTTTTCGAATAAGATTCCTATAAATCCTTCAGGAAGAGGGATTTCTTTTAAATTATTATCTTTCATCAAGTTGACAGAATAAACAAGAGAATTATCAGGCCTGTAGACCCATAACATGTCAGTGTTGTACATATAAAGAAAATTATCCATATATTCTATGGCCCATTTTTGAGAAGGATTATTTATAAAATTTACCATGTCATCCCATAAAGTGTAATCGTTAACACCCATCTGTAATGACCTGCCTTTAAGGTCCAGTACCTTATCAAACATTACAGTTTTCTCTTTTTGCGCTTCTTCTATAAGTAGAAATAATCTATAACTTCTGGAATCCTTCAATAAACTAACTATAACAAGAAAGAGTATAACAAGAAAACCTATTAAAAAAATTATTTTTGTCTGTACTTTCATTTTTTTACTGATTTCAGAAAATTATTAAGATGTCAAAACATTATGATTATAAAGTGTATTATAAATTTTTTCTGCAATCTCCCTTAATCTGATAGGTTTGAGAATAATATCTCTGATACCATATTCTTTAAAATCTTCTTCTGAAGGTATATCTCTGAAGCCGGTACATAGTATAACAGGCATATCATTCCTAATCTTTAAAACCTCTTCAGTAAGTCTTATACCTGTCATATCAGGCATAGATTGATCTGTTATAATTAAATCATAGTCCTCTGGATTTGAACTGAACAATTTAAGTGCTTCTTTACTGGCCGTCCTGCTTATAAAATCATAGCCAAGTGTTTGCAGTAATTCCTGTCCGAGATTAACCATATCTTCATCATCATCAATAAAAAGTATACGTCCTTTACCTTTAGGAATGGAAGAAACAGGGCACTTTACCTCTTTAATCCTGCTCTCAATCTTTGGAAAAAGTATTTGAAAAATACTTCCCTGTAATGGTTCACTGTAAACAAAGATAAATCCTTCATGACTTCTAATAATACCATGTACTACTGCAAGTCCCATACCTGTTCCTTCTCCCTGTTTTTTGGTAGTAAAAAAAGGCTCAAAAATTCTGTCAAGTATATTCTGTTCCATACCACAGCCTGTATCCCTCACACTTAATTCAATATAATTCCCGGGATTCATACCCGGGTATTTTGCCATATCACCTGCTATAAGATCAAGATCATTCAAACTTATTTCAATAAGTCCTTTTTCTTCTCCTATGGCATGAAAAGCATTTGTTAAGAGATTCATAAGAACCTGATAGATTTGAGTGGGATCACCTGTAATTGCATCTGAAGTTACTTTTATATTTTGCCTTATATCTATTGATTTAGGAAAAGTTCCTCTGATAAATTTAATTACCTCTTTTACTATAGGAATTACATTGATAACTCTGAATTGCTGTTCACTCTGACGGCTGAACGTGAGGATCTGGCTGACTAAATCCTTTGCTCTCATAGAGCCAGAAAGAGCTTTCTGTAAATATTGATAATACTTGCTGTCTTCCGGAAGACCCAGTTCAATAAGTTCCATATAACCTATAATTCCACTCAGTACATTATTAAAATCATGAGCAATACCTCCTGCAAGTGTGCCAAGAGCTTCCATTTTTTGAGCCTGTCTCAAATGTTTTTCTATTTTAAGTTTTTCCGTTATGTCATGCATTACAGATACATAATTGATAATTATTCCTTCTTTATTACGAATAGGAGCAAAAGTTCCTTCCATATCTATAAGGTTTCCATTTTTCTTTTTGATTACAACATGTCCCGACCATACATCATGTCTGTCTTTAATAGAATCCCATATATCATCATAAAAAGGAATATAGTTTTTATCTCTCTGAAGAATATTGATATGATAGCCATAAACATCATTACGGGAATAGCCGCAAATTTTTTCAAAACCGGAATTGACATATTCAATAATACCGTTTATATCAACTATTATAATACTTTCCCCGCTCTGTTCTATGGATGAAATAAGCTTTATATGTTCTTCTTCAATCGATTTCCTCTCTGTAATATCAATAGCTGACCCTATATAACCAATAAACTCACCATCAGAAGTAAACCTGGGAACACCTGTATCCAGAAACCAGTGATATAAACCGGAAAAATCCTTTTTTCTATATTCCAGTCGAAAGCTATCTCTGGCAAGAAAGGCTTTTCTATAAATCTCAAAAGACTTCTCGAAATCTTCAGGATGGATATCCTGAAGAAATTCTTTAGAAATCTCTTCTTCCAGAGAACCGCCAGTGAAGATAAGCCATGGCTTACTTAAATAAATATACTTGAATTCACAATCTGTCATCCATATCATGACAGGAGCAGTATCTGCCATGAGTCGAAATCTTTCTTCACTTTCCCTCAATTTATTTTCCATAGAATGTTTATAAAGAGCCATATAGATGGAAATCTGAAGATCCCTTTCCTCGAAAGGCTTCAGAATATAACCATAAGGTTCTGAAATCTTTGCCCTTTCAAGGGTAATTTCATCTGCATTGGCGGTAAGATATATAACAGGAATATTGAAAAGAGATTTTATCTTCATAGATGCTTCTATACCATCCATAGAACCCTTTAAAATAATATCCATAAGAATAAGATCAGGTTTCAATTCTTCTGCTCTTTTGATAGCCTCTTCCCCTGATGAAGCTATATAAGAAACATTATAACCAAAATTGCAAAGCATTTTCTTTATACTTTTTGCAACAATCCATTCATCTTCGACTATAAGAATTTTTACGTCTTTCATATATTACCCCCCTGATTAATCTTCAAAAAAGTGACCGATTATATAGAGTTTAAAATCTCATATAGTCACCATCGTGAGTATCTGATGTGGTAAGAGTTATTACAGCTCTGTTATCGATAGATTTTTTATCAACAAGCTGTTTTTTCTGATTTAAAAAAGTTAAAGCTTTTTTTCCATTTCCACCGTCATCCTGAAGGGGACCAGTCATAAATCTTACAGCAGAACTTTCCAGCTTAAAGAAAGATATGATTTTCTGTAAATCCTGTGCTTCTTCTGACAGAAGCTGAGCAGTAGAAGACATCTTTTCAGCTGAACCGGCATTTTGCTGAATTACAAGATCAAGTTGATGTATGGCTTTATTAATCTGTTCTGCACCGGAATTCTGCTCGTTACTTGCAGCATTTATCTCCTGAACCAGTTCTGCCGTTTTCTGTATATCTGGAATAATTTTTTCAAACAGATGTCCTGCTTTTTCTGCAATCTCCACACTGGTAGTTGACAGAAGGCTTATTTCTTTGGCAGCTTCCTGACTGCGTTCTGCAAGTTTTCTTACTTCAGCAGCCACTACAGCAAATCCCTTGCCATGTTCACCTGCTCTTGCAGCTTCAATAGCCGCATTAAGGGCAAGCATATTTGTCTGCCTTGCAATTTCCTCAATAATAAAGATCTTTCCCGCAATATCTTTCATTGCATTAACTGTCTGAGCAACTGCTTTACCTCCTTCTCTGGCATCATCGGACGCTTTTATGGCAATCTTTTCAGTAAACTGTGCATTACTTGCATTTTGCTTTATATTTGCAGTCATTTCCTCCATAGAGGCAGATGCTTCTTCTGCAGAAGCGGCCTGCTGTGTGGCACCCTGAGAAATCTCTTCAGAAGAAGAACTCATGCCACGACTTCCAGAAGCAACCTTATCCGATGCATTACGAACATTCATAACAACATCTCTGAGGTTTGTAACCATTTCGTCAAGAGACTTCATAAGCATATCTTTTTCCGATCTCATATTTACTTGAACCATAAGATTACCACCGGCCAGATCATTGGTAATTGAAGCGATTTCCTGCAGATAGGAAACCATTTCTTTCAATCTCTTCATAAGTGTATCTTCTCCGGACCTGGGAAGTACCTCAACTTTGAGATTTCCTTCTGCAATCTCACCTGCTATATTGGATACATTGTTCAAAGAATCAATAAGTTCATTCAAATTATTTTTTATCTCATTAAAATCACCGTAATAGGTATCTATAATCCTTGGAGGAATATCTCCCTTGCTGATACGGTCTACATATTCTGCTGCCACATTCAGAGGGCCTATTACTGCATCAAGATTACCATTTACTCCTTCTATAATCTTCTTAAAATCTCCGCTGTGTATTCCTTCATCTGCTCTTATATCCAGTTTCCCTTCCATTGCAGCTTTTGAAAGCATATGTGCATCTGAAACAAGGGCATTTATAGCATCAATACATGTATTAAGATTATTTTTTATTTCATTAAAATCACCATTATACCTGTCTGTAATCTTCGGAGGAATATCTCCCTTGCTGATACGGTCAACATATTCTGCTGCCACATTCAAAGGGCCTATTACTGCATCAAGGGTATTATTAAAACCTTCTACTACAGGTCTGAATTCAAAATTAATTTTTTCAGCATTGCCACGGGCATCAAGTTTTCCGGAAACAGCAGAAGATGACAGATAATTTATTTCGCTTAAAAGCCCGGTTATTATGGTGCCAATATTCCTGCCGAAATAGATAGCCATACCTACAGCTATTATCAGACCAATGATTATTACACATATCATAGTAATCATAGAATTCCATGCAATATCCCTGTTATGTTTTGCTGCTTCCTTACCATTTTTTATCATAATATCTACAAGCTTATTTATTGCATCCTGTTCTGCCATGGCAGACTTATAGGCATCTCCTCTGAGTAATGCCAGTGCTTCTGCATCTTTATTAGCTGTTGCAAGTTCTCTCATAGTGTTAAGATGTGCTCTGTAAACCTTTCTGGTTTCGCCAAATTCTTCATTGGCTTTCTTTAATTCCTCGTCAGATAAAATTCTCTTTTCAAAGTCCTCTATATTCTTTGTTATTATCTCCGAGAGTGCCGGTATTTTATCTCCATATTTTTTTATTTCTTCCTGATTGTTTGCATAAATCATTTCCATCATATAAACCCTGACAAGTTGAAAAGATACAGATACATTGAGTAATTCAGAAATGGGAACAGTAGTATTCTCATATAACTGTGTATCATTTTTTGCAACACTGTAAATACTTATGGTTCCAATAATACCTATAACAACAGAAATAAGAGAGACAATCAAAAATCCGGCTATCAGCTTGCTGCCTATTTTAATATTGTTGAGCATGTAATACCCTCCTTGTATGTTTTTATTATTTTAATGCCTGTCACGGGACAATTATGAAGGAACTTAACAAAAATCAACATTCCCGTATATTTAAAAATTATAAAGCAGGTTACGTGCCAGTAGATAAAAAAAGAATACAAACCTTTTATTTACAGAGAAATAAATTTATGAAAACCATGTGAGACGATTGTTCAGGAGGTATAAAAAATTGTACCAAGTTACACCATATAAGTTACAGTTTTTGTAACTTGGTACACCAAGTAATGCTCCAGATAAGTTCGTACCCATTTCTAAAACCTGTCCCTGGCCGGACTCTTCCGGAAAAGATATGATCCTATTGCGTGGCAAACTGGTTTTGCAGACTGTTAATATTTTGCGTCTATTTAATTTATAACTCTCTTTTAATACGGCATATCTTTTCTTCCAGAGCCCGGCCAGGGACAGGATGATAACCATAAAAAGCTTCTGTCTGGCAGGCTCTGGAGAAGAAAAATTAGTTTTTTATATAGAATTAAAAATTAAATTATTTAGATAAACTACTTCTACTTAAATTTTATCTAAAGCCTTATTTTAGGCCATTAAAAATGAAAAATTCCTGTAATCTTAAATTAATATTCCCTTTCTTTTCATCACATGTCATAATTAATATTATATTCCTTAATTCTTCTGTAAAGGGTCTGGCGGCTTATACCGAGCATTCTCGATGCCCTGCATTTATTTCCTTCAGATTTTACGAGTGTTTCAATAATCATATCACGGTTATCCCAGTTATTTTCTTCATTACCATTTAACATATCTCTAAAATCTTCAGGCAAATCTTCAGGTAAGATAAGAGAATTACGGCATAATATACAGGCATGCTCCAGTGCATGTTCCAGTTCTCTTATATTACCGGGCCAGTTGTATTTCATAAAGAGTCTTTCCACTTCTTCTGATATATGTGTAATATGTTTATTAAATTTGTTATTAAATTTCCTGAGAAAATGTAATATTAACAATGGAATATCTTCTTTTCTTTCTCTGAGAGGCGGTAATTTAATTTCTATTACTTTAAGACGATAATAAAGATCTTCACGAAACGTTCCTGTTCTTACTTTTTCTTTTAAATCCTGGTTTGTAGCTGCAATAATAAGGACATCTACTTTAATAGTTTTATTATCGCCAACCCTTTCAAATTCATGATTTTCCAGGACTCTTAAAAGATGTAACTGCATAGAAGGAGAAATATCCCCTATTTCATCGAGAAAAATTGTCCCGCCATGGGCCATTTCGAAGCGCCCGATTTTATCCCTGAAGGCTCCCGTAAAAGAACCTCTGACATGGCCAAAAAGTTCACTTTCAAGCAGATTTTCAGATAGAGAAGAACAGTTTACTCTTACAAAAGGTTTACTTTTTCTCCCTCCTTTATAATGAATAGCTTCTGCTACAAGCTCTTTTCCTGTACCACTTTCTCCCGTTATAAGGACTGTAGTCTGAACAGAATAGAGAGATTCTATAAGGGAATAAATCTTCTGAATTTTTTCACTTTCACCTGTTATATTATGAAAAGACTGTCTTACTTCCAGTTTTTTCTCCAGTTCAACCACATGAGTTTCATCCCTTATTACCATAATTACACCTGAACATATACCATCAGGATCTATAAGAGGAGCAGTATTAATGGTCAAAATTTTGCTATCTTTAACTTCAATACGATTTATTTTAACAGGTTTTTTCTTTATCAGAGTTTCATTTAAAATATTGATAAACATAGGGCCCTTAATAAAATAAGAAAAAGATTTACCTATAATATCACGGGAAAAACCAAATATTTTTTCTATAGAAGGATTGATCTCTGTTATATTCATATCTTTATCTACTGTAATTATTCCTTCTTCAAGACAGCTAAAAATTGTTTCCACGTTGGAACGATATTTTTCTTTCTCCTTATTAATGGCCTGTTCTTTCATGTTAATATCAAGCCGGTGTTTATAAAGTGCTATTTCTATTGTCATATGAAGTATTTTTTCGTCGAAGGGTTTAATAATATAACCGAAAGGTGCTGTTAATTTTGCTCTTTCAAAGGTTTCTTTATCTTCATAAGCAGTAATATATATTACAGGTATATTATAAAATCCTGTTAATTTCTCAGCAACTTCTATTCCATTTATAGGGCCTTTTAACCTCACATCCATAAGGACTAAAGATGGTTTTTCTTCTGAAATCTTCTGAAGTGCTTTTTCACCTGAAGAAACTGTACCAACTACCTTATAACCAAGGCTAATTAACATTTTTTTCATAGTCATTGCTAGAATTTTTTCATCTTCCACTATTAAAATGTTTATGTCCATCTGATTAATAACCTCATAAGACATGATGATAAAGAATATAACCGGTATAATTCATAAGACGTATATATATTATTTATCGTCATATCAGTATATGATCTTTAAAGAATAATGACAATATAAATTATTTAGATAAATTGCTTCTACTTAATTTTCATCTAAAGCCTTATTTTACGCCATTAAAAATGAAAATTCCTATGCTCTTAAATTATTTAGATAAACTGTCTCTCTA
>JBEHWP010000001.1:0-57025 GCA_040217665.1 Vulcanimicrobiota bacterium | reverse complement strand
TGGTTTTGCAGACTGTTAATATTTTGCGTCTATATAATTTATAACTCTCTTTTAATACGGCATATCTTTTCCTCCAGAGCCCGGACAGGGACAGGAGCGTGTTCCATATTTTTTGGGTACCAATTTACCTGGAGCGGTACTTAGTATATGATTACTGTGAAAAAATTACAGTCCTATTCCATCCGGCAAAGGGGGGGGAATATCACAGATCTTATTATCTTTTATTAATCCCTGAGCCCTTTCTATATAGGGAAACCATTTATTTTTTTTCTTTTCCTTATCTTTCCAGATTTTCTCTGCAATTTTTTTAGCCATGTCAAGTGATGCTCTGGCTTTACTATTCATTCCTTTTAAACAATAATAGGAGCCGAGGTATATATAAGCTTCCGGGAATTTTCTTTTTATCTGCGTGGCTTTAATTAAATTACTTTCTGTTTTTTTACCGAGATCTTCTATGAAATTCCTTTCACTCGTTCCAATTCTATTCTCATATATATACCAGTGATAAAAGGTAACACCCATAAAAAAATAAGCATCACTGCAATTTTTATTCTGTTTTATTGCTTCATCGAAAGATTTTATTGCGTTTTTGAAACTTATTTCAGCACCCTGATTCGCTTTTACCATTTTATTTATACCGTCAACCATTTCACCGGTACCCTGGATAATACTGCCTGTACTCATACTTTCTTTTAAAATTCTGTCGCCGAGACAGCAGCCGAATAATAGCATAATTCCTATAACCGATACAGTTATAATTTTGAGTTTCTTGGCAGGTTTTTCTATTTTCTCTCCCATTTTTAAAAATTCTTCATCACTATAATCGTACCTGTTATCCTGAGAGAAATCACTTTTTGTTTCTTTCATACAGTTACCTCTTTCATGTGCTGATTTTACTAATATATTCTATTTAATTAAAAAATATCCTTCCATGTAATATTAAATCTTTAACCTGTATATAAGCAGGATAATTTGAAGGGATAAAAGAAATTTAGAGAGAAAATAAAGCATAATCTAAACAGGATTACTGACCTGTTGTTAATGATTTTTCTCTTTTTGATGAGAGTTTATAGTAATAATGCATGAAAACTATTTTGATTATTTAATAGAAGAAGTGTCAGTTTTTTCTCCCGGAAGAACCATCGATTCTCTTAAACGTCACTTCAGAGGCTATCCCTTTGATGAGAAATCGAAAGCAATCATATCGAAGGTTGCAGAAAAGAGACAGATTACAGAAGAGAATAAACTGAAACTGGAAGAACTGAAAGAAAAACAGAAGAAAATCTCTGTTGTAAAAGAATTTAAAACAGGCCCTCTTTCACAGGAATTCCTGAAAAATACATCTACAAGACCTGTATTTATAATATGTTCAATATTTATTTTTCTCCTGTCTTTTATTCTTTTAACAGGCTCTATCAGTCCTCTGAGTCTCCTGTTTTTCCTGGTAAACTCTTCTGCGAGTTTGATTACAGGTATATATATGTCAGGACGTAAGTCACGCAGTACCTATGTCATTCTTTCTTTTATTACTTTTCTGATATGCCTGATACTTTCATTTTATATGTTGCCTCATGATAATTACTGGAGGACCCAGTTTGTTTCATGTGTTATTCCTTTCCTTTTATTTCCTGTTTCTTCGTTACTGGCAAGAAGTGTTTTTGAAGTTATAAAAACCATTTTAAAAATATTACATAGAATGGAAATGACAGCAAAAAAGAAAAGAAATCTTAAGAAAAGCAGGGAACTGAAGGAAAAGAGAAAGGAAATAGAAAAAAAAGTTCATATAATAGACAGGGAAATCAGAGAGATTCATAATAAATTAACCGATAAACAGATAGATTTCATAAAAAATCTGGCAGAAACAAATCAACATATATTTTTTCCCTTCAGTGAAACAGAAACAGCATATGATCTGCTTCATGGCAATCTTATGATAGCCATAGGAGATTACAGTAAAGGCCTGGAGTTAATAAAAAAACATCTTTCCGGAGCTATAGAAAAATTTCCTGCCTTTTATTTCTGGCACGGTGTAATGGAAACAGAAGATGGTCTGTTTGATAAAGCTTTTTTATCTTTTAACAGGTGTATAAGTTTACTGCCACAATCAGTAGATTCTTATTTGAGCCTGGGTTTTACCTGTATTAAAAATAAAAATCTTGATCTTCTTGAAGGTATGATGAAAACAGAACCGCTCTTTTCCCTTGATAATCCTGAGAAGTTTTTTCTGAAGGGATTGCTTCTGTTTTTACAGGAAAACCCTGATAGAGCGGAACTGGAACTGCAGAAATCCCTTTCCCTTAATCCGGAAAACAATACGGTAAAAATAATTTTACTATTTCTTTTTCTTAAAACAAAACAGCACAAAAAACTTATTGCCATGATAAAAACTATGAAAGATAATTCTATTCTCTGTGAAATGTTTATGGGAGTGACTGAATATAATCAGAAAAATTATAAACACGCTGTAAATCATTTTAATAATGTCCTTCGCCATGATGATGAACATATTGAAGCCCTTTGTTTCCGTGAACTTTCTAAAGCATATATCAAAACCTGGTCTGTCTTTAAAGAAAAAAATATGGCCCAGAAGTTTATTTCACGGTTATCAGGTGATATAGAACATTATTCTATAGTATGTTATACTATAGGTAAATTGTATCACATAGAAGGTTATAATAAAGAAGCTCTGTCTTATCTGGAAAAAGCATATAAAATAGAACCGGAACACAGTCTTATACTGGGAGACCTGGCGAGATTCTACTTGAATTCACCTTCTGAAAACCTTCTGGCTATAGAAGTGCTCTTAAAAGCCATACCTTTACTGGAAGGAAAAAAGAGAATTTTAAAGAGGCTTCTTACGTTCCTCCTTCTTCAGTCCGACATACCTGACTCTATAATAAAACTTCTGGAAGAACAGTATTTTAAGAATATCAATTATGATCCTCTTCTTGTACAGCTGCTTGCAAAATACCATCTGAAGAGAAATACTATGAGTGAAAAGGCTACAGAAATATATTTAAAAGCGACAGAAATTAACTGTATCGATGAAAAAGCGAAAAGTTCTGCAGTCAGGCTTATTGCATGGAATGATGCTGAAACAGGTAAGCCTGAAGAGGCAAGAACAGATCTGTATAAAAATCTGCTTGCCCTGTACCCTGATGATGAAAGAATAATGTTTTTAAATTCTTCTATAATTTTTAGAAGTAAGAATATGGTAGAAGAAAACCCGGAACTCTTTAAAAATCTGCTTCAAAAAAAATATATGTCTTCCAGATTCTGGGATATCTTTGATTTGAACAGAGATTTTATCCTTATTTCTGTTGTAACATATTTTCATCGCCATAAAATCTATAATGATGAAACTATGATGTTAATACAGGAGTCTTTTGACAGGTTTCCGAGAGACAGACATGTATTGCTCGCTTTCGGAGAAGCAAGTGAACACCTGGGAGCTACAGGTGAAAAATCTCTGAGAGCCTATAAATCGATTTATAGAGAAGAGCCTGATAATATAGAAAACCTTGTTGCTCTTGGCAGGGCTTATCTTGCATGTAATGAAATTCATGCAGATACGATAAATGTTCTGGAACAGATATTTACGAAAGGTCTTTGCTGGGATGAAGCCATCAAGGTAATGACTGATTATTATCTTAAAAAAATGGCAGACGGTAATCTTACAAAAAATATTATAGTCCTCTCTGTATGGGGCCATTATACGAAAATAGTTCCGAAAGACTATAAAGTCAGGTTTTATATAGCAGAAGAGTTTTTTGCTCAGAAGGAATATGTCCATGCCTGTGAGGAATATGAAGAAGTTGCATCGGCCTGTCCCTCTCACAGAGATGCTCTGTTTCGTCTCGGAGAATGTTATATTGAAATGGGTAATATAGAAAAATCCATAGAAACATTCAAAAAGATATTGAATATAAAAAGAGATGACATGGCCGTTCTGGAAAAACTCGGCAATCTCTATCTTGATGTTTATAAAAACGAAGAAGAAGCTATCCTTTATTACGAGAAAGCCCATGAAGGAGACAGGAAAAATATTGAATATCTTAAAACATTGCTTGATCTCTATAAGAAAAAAAGTGATCCCCCTAATATGATAAGGATTCAGGAAAAGATAACATCCCTTGAGAGAACGGGAAAAAATCTTGCGACACTCGGGAATTTTTATTTAAAAACCAACAGGATTAAAGAAGGTATTTCCTGTCTCGGGGAAGCAATAAAAAAAGAATTTCATGCCGACGGAAAAGTTCATCTTATGCTTGCAGAAGCAAAATACTTTATGTTAAACGAGCGTTCCCAGAGAAGAGACTGGGCAGAACTTACAGATATTCTCTCTGAAGCGATAAAACTTGGATGCAGAGATAAAAAGATCTATGAAATACGATATCAGGTCTATCTTAAAATCGGCGATAAAAAGAAGGCAGCAGAAGACAGAAAAATTTTTGCTCCCGATGATCTGGATAATCTCTATCAGCTTGCAGTGGAGCATGAAGCTAAAGAGGATATAAACAGTGTAAAAGAAAATTTAATGCAGATTTACCGGCGTGATAAGGATTTTCTCGATGTTTCTCTGAAACTGGCACGAATCTATGCGGAAGAAGGTACCTTTGATAAAAAACATATAGATATTATTCTACACAGTTTTTATAACAGAACAAGCCAGTTTCTTCATAATGATGAAGATAACAGAATGATCGACCATATACATAATTATTTTAAAGCCAATCATTTATTTCTCGAAGAAATAGAGTTTCTTAAAAGCCTTTTTCTTCTTGAACATCCCTATAATAAAGGAAAATTAAAGGGATGGATTGCTATTGCTTTCCTGGAACTGAATAACCTGTCTGAAGCCTATGAAATATTGAATAAAATCGATATAAACCTTGATAGAGATACACTTCTTGATGCAAATATGAGACTTGCAGAAGAACTTTTATTCAAGGAACAGTTTACAGAAGCAGAAACTATTCTTGAAAAAATCTATCTTACAGATCCTGCTTTTAAAAATTCAGGTTCTCTTCTTGAAAACCTGAGACATGAAAGACTGGGAAGATTTGCTCTTCTGGAGCCAATAGGTTCGGGAGCCAACGCCACTGTATATAAAGCTTTTGACCTTGTTACGAGAAATTATGTGGCACTTAAATGTCTTCATAAGGATCTTGACAGTGACAGGGAAGCTATTAATAATTTCAAAAAAGAGTATGAAATATTATCGGAGCTTATTCATCCCGGTATAGCAAAGGTTATTCCCGGAAGTTTCAGAGAGAAATTTTTCGCTATAGAACTTCTGGATAGAACCCTCTCTCTTGTTCTGGAGAAAAGTAAAGACGGTCTGGAATTGAATGAATTTTTCCATATTGTTACTCAAATAGTGGAAGCCCTTCATTATATGCACAGCAAAAATATAATATACCATGACCTTGCCCCTGATAATGTTATGTTTGCAGGAAATATAGTCAAATTTTGCGACCTTGGAGGAGCAAAAAGATTTGATCTTAAATCAAGACAGACTATAGTGGGAAGTACGGAAAAACATTATTTATATGCTTCTCCCGAACAGTGCAGGCATGAATTTGATTCTTCCGTAAAAGTGGATCACAGAAGTGATATATACAGCCTGGGAGTTCTTATGTATCATATGATCTGCGGAATCCCTCCTTTCATAGGCCCCGATCAGGCTCTTTTATCAGCCCATCAACATTCTGTACCATCTCCTCTTCTTCTTCAGAAGGATAATATACCCAGACAGCTTGTGTCTATTATACTGAAGGCTCTGGAAAAAGATCCTGACAGAAGACACCAGTCCATGGAAGAACTCCTTCAGGAACTCATGCAGACTCCGAGAGGGTAAATTTTGTATTTTTTTTATACTTTTATATATTGTCAGCACTAAATTCTCTTTTGAACTTACCTTTATAAATATTGACACAGCTTTGATGTAATGTTAAAATGTATTGATTATTGTACATCTTTAATAAATTGGAGTTGATTTTCTATGGAAGAGAGGATTCTGTCTGCTTCTAAAGATACAAATATATTTGATGAACTTTCAGAAACAAAGACAGAACAGATAGCAAAAAGTATAAAGAACAGAATTCTTGCCCTGCAGGCAGAGAATTTTGAAAATATTGAAGATATGTCTAAAAAGACAGGTATACCTGAAAGTACCCTTGCAAGTTATATGAGAGGTATAAGAAGGCCCGGTATAGATAAACTCATAGAAATTGCAAATACCTATGACATAAGTATTCAGTGGCTTGTAGGTCTCAGTGAACACAGGAAAACCCTTCTTTCTTACAGAGACGGTGCAGATAACATGAATTACAGATATAATCTGGAATGTAACTGTGTGAGGATAGAAACTGTGAGGCCTTTTTTTTCCAGTATTCATTACGGTGAAAAGAACAATCTCTTTTCTTATGAGAATTTTTATAAACCCTATTATCCAGGTATTGATAATTATATAAGGATGCAAAACAGAAGGGAACAGCTTCTGAAAGAGGGAAAAATAACCCTTGAAGAGATTGTATCTCTTAGGAGTCTTGAAGGTTATCTTTCATCTGATAAATTACCCCTTCCATGTCAGGAAGAGCTTTTACTGAATGTAGAGAAAGCTCTTAAATATAACAATTATGATCTTATTTTTATTGATGAATATCTTTATTTCAATTTTGAAATTATTGACAATAAAGTAGTATGTCTTGAACTTCGCCTGTCAGATGAAATGCAGGAAGACAGGATAAGGAAGATGTATATTTATCTCTACAATCAGACTATAATAGATGATTTCCGAGAAGAGAGGAAATATTTAAGTAAAAAAGCCCTCAAGTCAATAACCAATTCTCAGCTGGTAGAATTACTGCTTAAAACCATATCTGGCGGCCCTGAGGAAATAAAAGGAGTATTTGCAAAAATAAGGGATAGAGAAAAGAAATTACTGGAACTCAGCAGTGACTGGTAGTGAAACAGTGACCAGTTACCAGTTACTGAATTGATAACTGATAGCTGTAAATTTCTGTTAACTGATAACTGGTCACTGATAAAGGAGGATTATGTTGAAAAAAATAGTTATATTATCTCTCATATTTATATTATCTATAAATAGTTTTATCTGTTTCGCAAAAGAGACTTCTGCTGTTGCTCAGCTTACCAACCAGAAACCTCCGGCACAGGAATTAAAAAAACTTGCAGATGACCTTATGGTGACTGTGAGTAAAATAAGGGGCCTTAATTTTAAGCATCAGATTACAAAAAAAGTAACAAATCAAAATGAAGTCCGTTCTATTATGCTTAAAGAACTGCAGAATCCTGAGAATATGGCAAAACTGGACGGTGAGGGAAAAATGCTCATAAAACTGGGCCTTCTTCCCGAAAATTTCGATTACAGAAAATTTCTTGTAGATCTTTATGTAGAACAGATTGCCGGTTTTTATGTCCCTGAAAATAAAATTATATATATAGCAGACTGGATGTCTATGGATATGCAACCTTCCATACTGTCTCATGAATTGACACATGCCCTTCAGGATCAATATTTTGACCTTACGAAGGTACTCAAACCTGATTATAACAGATCTGATATGAATATGGCTAAAACATCTGTTGTAGAAGGGGAAGCTACAATGGTTATGCTCGAATATATGATAAAAGACTATGGATTTAATATTTATGAGTTGCCCAATTTTTCTATGGTTCAGTTTCAGGATATGATGCCATACAGCAGTTCTACCGAAGCGAAACTTCTTGCTACTGCCCCTGCTGTTATAAGTGATACCATGACATTTCCCTATTTATACGGAACAGATTTTATTATGTCTTTCGTGAAAAAATACGGATGGAAACAGGTTGCCAGTATATATGCTGCCATGCCTCAATCATCGGAGCAGATAATGCATCCGGAAAAATATATGTCTGCCGGTAAGGATTGTCCTGTGAAAATAGAATTAAATAATATAGAAAATGCTCTCGGATCGGGATGGAAAAAGATTAATACAGATGTGCTGGGAGAATATGTTTACTATATTCTCGTGAGAGAACTTTCAGACAGGAGTACTGCTACTATAGCTTCTTCCGGCTGGGGAGGCGATCAGATACAATGTTTTCAGAACGGCTCTTCCGTTATGGTTATTATGATGACAGTCTGGGATACAGATAAAGACGGAAAGGAATTTTTTGATGCTTACAATAAAGTAGTATCAAATAAATATTCAAGAGAACATGTGGAAGATAAAGGAAAAAACTATTGCCTCTGGTCCACTGAAGATAAATATGTCTATTCAGGAATAAACGGGAAAAAAGTTATTGTCATAGAAGGAGTTCCAGAAGAAATTATCTATAAATTGCTGAAGACCTGTTCTTTCTGGAAATAATTTTATCGATCATGGTGGCTTCAGGAAACCACTTCTGCAATCTGTCAAGCAGTGGTAACAGTCACAGATAATCGAACAATTTTCTGCAATATTCAATAATATTTTCCTGTTTGGCTGTTTTATCTGTTTTAAACTGATCAACAAATTGTTCTGAAATACGGGCAAGTCTGAAGCTGAGTATCTGAGAAATCCTGTAAACAAGTTTATATACGGCGATGTTTTCTTCCTGCATAAGTTTTTTAAATTTATCTTTGGATATTTTTATCAATTTTGTCTGTTCTGTAGCTCTTATAGTCCCGGTACGTCTTGTTTCTGTCAGAAAAGCCATTTCTCCTATGATGGCTCCTTTACTCATATTTACCAGCTTCTGTTCTTTTTCGGAAAATACCTTGATTACTTCTACTTCTCCTTCCAATATGATATAAAAAGAGTCCGCTTCATCTCCCTGTCTGAAGAGAAAAGAATTTTTTGAGAGAGTAATTTCTTCTGTAATTTCCGCAATTTGCTTTCTTTCTTCTTTTGTTAAATCCCTTAAGAGAGGAATATCTGTTAATAATTTCATATTGACTGACATGATAAACATCCTTTCACTATTTATAGATTTAACTGAAATATCTCACCATTTATAAGTATGTGATGAATACTATGTTTTCATTTCTTTTTATGAAAGACTCTTTAATAAAATTATAATAATATTACTTTCTTCATAAATCTTGACATTCCTCTCGTAATTGATTATTCTTATGTAATGCAAATAGATGAAAAATCAAATCTCAAAGAAACAGATATATTTATCCGTCAGGGTCATCCTGATTTCCTGGATTTACCCTGGAATTTACCCCTTGTAGAATGGGAAAAGCACTGTTCCCGCCTTGAAAAACTTCCCTGTGGACTTTCGCGCCATACGGTGGTTTTTGTCAATTATAAGGGCATTCTTTATGCTCTTAAGGAATTACCGGCAGAACTGGCGGAAAAAGAATATAATCTCCTGAGACAGATGGAAGAGATAAAACTTCCCGTAGTATCTCCTGTGGGACATGTTAAAACTGTTACAACAGACGGAAATATGAGTGTTTTAATCACGAAATATCTGGAATATTCCCTGCCCTATTATTCCATATTTATGCATTCAAGCCTTGAGCGATACAGACAATCTCTTCTCGATGCAATAACAGGACTTCTAGTGCAGCTACACCTTTCAGGTGTTTACTGGGGAGATTGTTCTCTGTCAAATGCCCTTTTTCGCCGTGATGCAGGAGCGCTGCAGGCCTATCTTGTAGATGCCGAAACATCTGAAGTTCATCCCACTATTTCTGATAATCTCCGTACACATGAACTGGAGATTATGGAAGAAAATATAAGTGGTGCCCTTGCAGATCTTGCTGCTATAACAAAACTTCCCTCTGATTATCCCATATATGAAACAGGAGAATATATTCATAAACGTTATGAAGAACTCTGGAATGTAATAAATAAAGAACAGGTTATAAGACCTGATGAAAAATATCGTATTCAGGAACATGTGAGAACCCTTAATGCTATGGGATTTTCAGTGGATGAACTGGAAATCAAAACAACTGAAACGGGAGAACGTCTGAAATTAAGAGCCTTTGTATCAGATAGAAGTTTTCATGCCGATTTACTTCACAGTCTTACAGGAATTGTTTCGGAAGAAATGCAGGCAAGGCTTATAATAAATGAAATACAGGGGCTGAAGGTAAACCTGTCAAAACAGAATAACAGGAGCACCCCCCTGAGTGTGGCAGCCTTTCACTGGTTGAATGAATTTTTTACTCCTGTACTGGAGAAATTGAAAGATCTGAAAAAAGACTGTACTCCGGCAGAACTTTACTGTCAGATACTGGAACATAAATGGTTTCTCTCTGAAAAGGAAAAACGTGATGTGGGACACGACCTTTCAGTAGAGGATTATATAAAAAAATTCGGTCAAAATATTTGATAAGGAAAAAACAGCGTGTTAGCTGTTAGCTTATGATTTATGGTTGCAGAAATAATTTCAATAGGCCAGGAATTGCTTCTCGGTGAAATTACCGATACGAATGCCTCTTATCTTTCCGATATGCTTTCCGCTGCCGGTATTGATGTAAAATATCATACCTGTGTCGGAGATTATGCTTCTCAGATTCAGGAAGCTTTAACCATTGCAGTCGGAAGATCTGAATTAATTTTTACCACAGGTGGCCTTGGCCCTACGAAAGATGATCTTACAAGGGAAGTAATATCTGAATTTTCCGACTGTCCTCTACGACTTCATAAAGAAAGCCTCAGGAGAATAGAACAGATTTTTAAGCTGAGAAATTTGAACGTACCGCCTGTTAACAGAATACAGGCCATGATTCCTGAAGGTGCAACTGTAATAAAAAATGAACATGGTACTGCTCCGGGATTTTTACTGATATATAAAGGTATAAAAATAATTTCTCTTCCCGGTGTTCCTTCCGAGATGAAATCGATGTTTCAATCGATTTATCCTTTACTTAAAGAAAAAAATGAAGATGTTATACACACGAAACTATTGAATTGTTTTGGTATTCCCGAATCCCTTCTGGGGGAAAAACTCGGTAATCTTATGGATAGAAACAGTAATCCTTCCGTAGGAACAAGGGTGAAAAACGGTGTTATTGCCGTGCGAATTCATGCAAAAGGTAAGACAGAAAAAGAAACTAAAAAGCTTATTTCAGAAACAGAAAAAGATATTCGTTCCCGTCTCGGTGATGTTATATTCGGTGAAGGCCACGATTTACTTGAACATGCTGTGGCACAGGAACTGTCTAAAAAGAGATTAACTCTTTCTGTTGCCGAATCATGCACGGGAGGTCTTATATCTCATAAGCTTACAAATGTGCCCGGTATTTCCGAATATTTCCTTGAATCCGTTGTTTCATACAGTAATAATGCAAAAATAGATCTATTAAAAGTGCCGGAAGAATTAATAAAAAAACATGGTGCTGTAAGCAAAAAAGTAGCAGAAGCTATGGCAGCGGGAGTAAAATCTCTTTCACGTTCCGATTATGCAATTTCTGTTACAGGTATAGCAGGTCCGGCAGGAGGTACCTATGAAAAACCGGTAGGTCTTGTTTATATTGCTCTCACCGGCCCGTCAGGGACAGAGGTACAGAAGTTTCAATTTACCGGATCCAGAGAGGAAATTAAAGAAAGAGCAGCCCTTTCTGCCCTTAATATGTTAAGGATGAAACTAACAAAACTGAAGAAAAATGATGTGTCACGGGAAGATTCCCTTCCATATGCCCATATGGCTCTCCGGTAATCAATGAAATTAACAAAAATAGTGTTTTTTTATGACACGTAGTTTCATTTTTCACTCTGAATATTCTGTGATAAATTTCTTTTTTCATTGTATATAACATCACCTGTCATTTTTAAGCGCAATCATTAACAAAAAGTTAACATGTTTTATATTGACTTTGATGTAATTTATACTTATTATTTTATTATAAAACAATTACCGGTAACGCATTCGTTACGGTATTAAAGAGGTGAAGAAAATGTTAGTTCCTTTATCAGGAAAGAGTTTTCATAATAAAGCTGCAGTATTTATGGATAGAGATGGCACTCTAAATGTGAGCAATAAACCCGACGGTACTTATCTTCCTGTAAATAAACCGGAAGATCTGGTGTTATTTGATCAGGCAAAAGACGGACTTGCAGAGCTTACAAAACAGACGGATCTCCTTAAAATTCTTGTGACAAACCAGGGTGGTATAGGGGCAGGTTTTATGACTGTTGAGCAATTGAAACAGATTGACGATAAAATGCTGGAGGATATAAG
Organism: Vulcanimicrobiota bacterium; assembly: GCA_040217665.1. Taxonomy (GTDB): domain Bacteria; phylum Vulcanimicrobiota; class SpSt-956; order SpSt-956; family JAKJGF01; genus CALARM01. Next base: position 44,836 of record JBEHWP010000001.1, on the reverse strand, counting down.
AAGCGCCGGCGGAGATATTGATGCCATATATTTTGCTTCTACCAATGATAAGACAGATCCTATGAGAAAACCTAATCCCGGTATGTTGCTGAAAGCTGCAGAAGAACATGGTATAGATCTTACCAAATCCTATATGGTAGGCGATATGACTACAGACATATCGGCAGGGGAGAAGGCAGACCCGCAGGTAGTAAGTATAGGACTTGAAACTGGTTCAGGTTGCAGGGATAAAAAGGTAGATATAAAACCTGATGTTATGGTAAAAGATTTTAAGGAAGCTGCAGATTTTATTATCGCAGATCATAATAAAAGATTTCACGGTTAATTGTTTAGTCTGAGAAGCAGGATGCCCACCAATTCATTGTTGGGTGATTTACATTGCTTTTGAATAAAGAGACAGATATTTTCTGTCTCTTTATTTGTAAAAAATAAAAGCCTTAACCTGATAGGCCTTTATTTAACAAATATTAAACCATTACTTCTGCCGGCATAAAACGTTTTCATTCTTTTTTATGAGTTTTTCAGAAACAGATCTTACAATTTTACAGCCTGTCCTTTCGAGGATGTAAATTTTTTACAATAGCATTTTTTATCATATATGTAGGAATTTTCTTACAAGTTCTTTGTGAAAAGATTACAAAAACATGTTGTCGATGTTTTATAACCTTTATATATTTTTTTTTGATTTGTGAGTCATGTGATGTGACATGACGTGGAAAGTGTGAATAAAGATTATAAAGGTTTTATATAAAGTTATTTTAAATAGCCCCATGTTATGGTAAAATATGTTTATAGTTTATATTCAGGGTATAGGCAATTTTCTTCCTGACTTCCGGTGGATTAAGGTCATGTTGGATACCATCGGCTGAGCTCCACCAGCTTGGGCGGAGTGGTTTTGAGGAGTATGATTTCTATGGAAAAACTGATTACTGTAATAGAAATCACAGGTGTTTTTCTTATCCTCCTGGTAGCCATGGCTATATATAAAGATGCCAGAAACAGAAATATGTGGGCTCTGCTGTGGGCTTATGTAGCAATACTTTTGCCTGTGGCTGGATGGATATTATATTTCCTTTATCGCCCGCCTGTGCCCCAAAATCAGTGCCCTGATTGTTTCGAAAGAACTGCTGCAAGAGATATTTTTTGTTACAGATGTTCCTATAATTTTGTTAATCTTGCCCGTGAAAGAAAGGTTTTAAAGAAACAGGAAACCAGGAAAAAGAAATAGATTTTTTCTATATTTCCTTTAATTTGTTACAGAGGGGATTTTGATTATGAAAAATTTTATCTGTTTTCTTATTATCTTTTCTATCATATGTACCATTTCTATGGGAGCTTCAAAAGTACCTAATCTCATTCTTTATGTTACAGATTTAAACGGAAATTATGATATTTATTCCATTAAACAGGACGGTTCTTCCAGAAAGAGACTTACCGATAACAGTGAAGGTGATTCCATGCCTGTCGGCTCTCCTGACGGTAAATATATAGGGTTTATTTCTACAAGAGGCGGTAATCCAGATATTTATATCATGAAGAAAAACGGGACAGAGCCGGAAAGACTTACAACCAATCAGGCCTATGATTATGCGCCTTCCTTCTGCTGGTCTGGTGACGGTAAAAAAATTATTTACGAAACAGACGGAGACGGTAATCCTGAGATTTATGTCATGACCATAAGTAATTCAAAAAAGGTGAGACTGACGAAAAACAATGTTTATGACGGTCATCCTGACTGGTCGAAAGACGGAAAATTAATTGTTTTTGAATCATGGATAAAAGGAAATAATGAGATTTATACCATGACACCTGAAGGGAAATCTCTCAACCGCCTGACCAGCAGTGAAGATGATGATTATTTTCCGTCCTTTGCTCCCGATGGCAGGGATATTGTTTTTCTTACCCATCATCAGGAGTTTGCAGATTTACAGATAATTTCTTCAAAAGGATATTCTCCCTGTGTTCTGGATAAAAAATGTGATAAAGAGGCTGCGCCGAAATGGTCTCCTGACGGCTATTCCATACTTTATGTTTCCCGTGAACATGGAAATAAAGAAATTTATAGAATTACATGGGATAGAAAATGGGATAGATGGTACAGGGTGAATCTTACAGATGAACCGGGAGAGGATACTACTCCCGTATGGTCTCCTGACGGAAATAAAATAGTTTTTGCTTCTGACAGAACCGGTTCATGGGATATTTATATAATGAATTTTGACGGCTCACACATTAAAAATCTTACCAGAAGTAAAGCCGATGATTTTTATCCCTTCTGGTGGTAAAATGTTAATAATCAGTGTTCACACGTTATGCGTTACGCATTACGATTTTTCAAGGAGGTGCTTATATAAATGCTTTATGCAGAGAAAGCTATGTATGAAGCTTTCAGGAGAACAAAACTTTTTTTTCTCCATCCCTTCAGCTGGAGGAAATTATTTGAATTGAGTCTGGCAGGTTTTCTTGGCGGAGTATTACAGCAGGCAGGAGCCAGCTGCGGCAGTGGTTATAACGGAGGTAGTACCAGCGGCAGTGGCGGCGGGTGAGGGTCGTCTGATAATGTCTCAGAGGGTCTGAGACAGAATCTGGAAAATCTACAAGCATTTTACAGAGACCACAGTGTGTTGATTTATCTTTTAATCGCTCTGTCTGTTATAATGGTTACTGCTATATCTTTAGTGATTTCTTATATAAGGGCCAATATGTTTTTCGTATTTATGGAATCATTAATACAGAGACATGTATCTATTATAAGAAGCTTTAACAGTAATAAGAATAAAGGTCTTTCTCTTTTCCTTTTCAATATCCTTGTTGGAGCAGTGTTTTTTATAGTTACGATTATTATATTTATCCCGCTTTTTTTGCATCTATGGCATATAATAAATAATCCACAGGCCACTCTTGCAATCTGGACCATTATTCCGAATTTTATACTTTCTTTTATAGCCTTTCTCATACTTGCTATAATATCCAGTATTATATATTCTCTCACATATGATTTTGCCTGTCCGATTTCCTATGCCAGAGATATGGGAATATCAGGTTCTATTGCTTTTCTTGCAAGATTAATACTGAATTATCCCTTTCAGTTTCTCATCTATTATGCCCTGAAAGCTGCTTTTGTCGCAGCCGGTGCTTTTCTCAGTATTGTTCTGCTGATTCCCGCTGTTATAGTTCTGGCTGTTGTGTATATACCTCTTGTAATCATAGCAATAGGTATCGGAGCAGGTGTTGTGTTTCTCTTTATGAAAAATGTTACTCTCGGCATTATAGCAGGCATTATCGGAAGTCTCTTGATATTCTGCATAATTATGGTAATTTCTTATTTATTTCTTGTTCCCTTTATTCCCATTCATACGTTTTTCAGGTTTTATGCTCTGTGTTTTCTGGAGAATTTCCCGGAAACAGGTCTCGATTTTTCTGAATGTTATCATGAAGATTATATCGTGCCAGAATATAGATAAAATGAAAGTTGTAATTATTGATGAATAAACCATTATATTCAGTTGTTTCTTGTATGAGTATTATATTCATATTGTTAATTTTTTCTCTATTTATCTCTGCCACCTATGCCGATAACAGTACGGAGAGAATCAATAATTCTATTGTCAGACTTGACATGTTCTGGACTGTTGTAAAAAACAGAACATCTGTGCCTGTGGAACAGAGTAATTCTCTCGGAGTCCTTGTCTCGCCTCAGGGACATATTCTTACATGTTACCATTGTATTTCCGTAAGCAGTGAAACAGCCAGAGCCTGTGGCATATCGGAAGGAAAGGTTGCAGATTCTATAACAGTTGTATTGTTATGTAAGGGGAAAAAGAAATCTTTTCCCGCCAGGGTAATAGATGTGGATAAATGGCGTGATTTAGCTTTAATACAGCCATATGAAACATGCAATTTTAATACAGTTACAACAGTCGATAACAGCGGTACCTACAGTGGTCAGGAATTTTATTATGCATCTGTAAATCCGGAAGATCCATGGAATAATATCTCTTCAGGGAGATTGATTTATAAGGTATTAAATGACAAGGGCAGACAGGTTATGGGATTCAGAATGGATATAAAACCTGGTAGTTCTGGTTCCGGTATGTTTGATACGGCCGGTAATCTTACAGGTCTCATTTATGCTACAGGCAGCCTTGATTTTCCTTCTACAAAGGAAATGCCTCTGTCTCTTGTAATACCGGGAACCTGTGTGTCCCTTTTCCTGGACAGAAATGAAGTCTCTTTTTCCAGAACATGTCCCTGATAAACAATAGATTATTATAAAAGGAATTTTCTATTTCTTGTAGAATTTTTCAGTTCTATCGGTATTATTTCAGTTTAGAAAGGATAGTATAATGACTGAAACCTGTGAAACAGAAAAAACTGACGTCAAACAGGATAAAGATCCTCAGATTGAAACAGAACATCTGACTACGAAGTTTTTCAATGACCTTGTAGAAAACAATAAAGATATAGAGATTATCTTCAGAGACGGAGAGAAGGTAAAAGGCCGTATTCAGTGGTTTGACAGATGGAATATAAAACTTTCAATTTCAGATGATAAGGAATGCCTTATATATAGACACGCTATTAAAGGATATCTTACCTGCTGATATGTTTTCCCCTTCTAAAGACACTGGACTCATATTTTTATTTAAATTATTTTTAGGGGAAATTATATGTTAGGAACGTTATTTGGCAGATGCCCTGCCTGTGGAAATAAGTCTATAAAAAAAGAACTTTTACTTGCCCGTAAAGAAAGTCTTCCGGAGTTTAAAAAACTAAAGGAACAATTTTTACGCAGGTTAGATGGATATTTTAAAACAGAAGAACCTCATGGAAAGGTTTTTCGAGGAGCAGTGGCAGAAACCGTTAAGACCGGTGATATGTCGGAACAGGAGGACAGAGCAGAACCTGTTCAACCCTCTGTTGCTCCGAATATTCCTTGTAAAGTATATATATATCGCTGTAACAGGTGTTTTTTTGAAAGCACGAAATATGCCTATTTTCATAATTTACCTCTTCCGCCACACATAAATGTGTCTCCTTTTCTTTGTTACGGAGAGCCTGATTGTCAGGAAGAACCTGTGAGGAACTCTATCAGAGGTTCTGTTACAGAACTTTATGAAGTACCCTATGAATCTCTTTATACTGTGAGAACAGAGCTTTACAATAAGATTGTTGATGCAAGGCTCAAACATATAGAAGAAAAAGCTTCTAAAGCTATAGAATACAATTCAAAGGGACTGATACTTTATAATGATGCAAAATATGATGAAGCTATAGAAGCGTATAAGAAAGCTATAGAATGGGATCCTGCACTGGCATCTGCTTATAATAATCTCGGTCTTACCTATCTGGAACTGGGCAATAGAGATTTATCACTGGAAAATTATAAAAAATCCATAGAAATAAGGCCTGATTATGCCATTACTTATTATAATCTTGCCTGTACTTACCGTGCTTTCGGCCAGTATGAAGAAGCTGTAGAACATTATAAAAAAGCTATAGACCTGTCTTCGGAGGATCCTTCAATACATAATGATCTGGGCTATACTTATTATTTAATGGAAAAATATGATGAAGCCATAGCACAGTATAATATGGCTATGGAATTAAATGAAGATGGTATGATAAGAAATAATCTGGGTCTCGTTTATTATCGTCAGGGTAACATTGATGAAGCTCTTATGGAATACAGGAGGGCTCTCCATATAGATCCCGATCTCGTAGAGACTCACAGGAATCTGGCCAATCTTTATTATGAGCAGAAAAAAATAGATCTTGCCATTGAAGAATATAAGAAATTAATTGATCTGGAGCCAGAATCATCAATGGCCTATAATGATCTTGCTCTTATACTTTATGAACAGAATGATATTCAATCAGCTATAGAATATTTTGAGAAAGCCCTGGACATAGAACCTGACTGTGCAGTTATAAGGAGAAATATAGCCCTGGCTTATCGTAACCACGGACAGACAGAACTTGCTATTGAAGAATATAAAAAATTAATTGAATATGACCCCTGTGATACAGTGGCATATGGAGGACTCGGTAAAATTTATTATGAAATGGGGAATTTCGAGCTTGCACTGGAAAACTATACAAAAGCTCTGGAGATTTCCCCTTCTGTTCCTTCCATTCATAACAAACTGGGACAGCTTTATCTGCAGTTTGAAAAATTGCCTGAAGCAGAAGAAGAGTTCAAAAAAGCTATAGAACTGGATGAAAATTTTTCTATGGCCTATAATAATCTTGGCTGTGTTTATTTCAGGCAGGATAAACTCCATGAAGCAGGTATACAGTATAAAAAAGCCATAGAATTAAATGAGAAATTTGCTCTCGCTCACCTGAATCTTGCTTCCATTTATTACAGGTTAAGAGAGCTTGATAAGTCTATAGAAGAATATAACATACTCATTGACCTTGGTATTACCGATGCATTTATTTACAGAAATCTCGGTGAAATTTATTATGAACAATCAGATATAGAAGGGGCAATTAAATATTATAAAAAAGCCATTCAGCTTGAGCCATCCTATTATCTGGCTTATAACAACCTTGGAACTACTTATTATAATCTTCAGGACTATCCTAAAGCTATAGAATATTACCAGAAAACAGTAGAATTATCAACGACCTATATGATTGCATGGGAAAATCTGGCTCTTTCATATTATAAGCTTGGCAAAACGGCAGAAGCCAGGAAGATTTATAGAATGGCTTTTGAAAAAAACCCTGATCAGGCTTTTCTTCATAACAGTTACGGTGAATTTTTATATAGCTGTGAATTTGTGGATGAAGCAAGGGACCATTATGAAAAAGCTATTGAACTTGCGCCATATTATCCTGTAGCATATAACAATCTCGGATGTTATTACTGTAATCATGGAGCATCGGAAAAATCTATTGAATACTATAAAAAAGCCATAGAACTTAATCCTTTATATGATCTTGCTTATTCCAATCTGGGAAATGCCTATCAAAAATTAAGACTCTTTAATGAAGCTATTGAGGCTTACAATAAATCCCTTCAATTATTCCCGGCCAATCCAAAAGTTTATAATACGCTGGGAGAAGTTTATTATTGTATGGGAAATCTTGATGAGGCTATGGAATATCATAAGAGGGCTATAGAGCTTGACCCTGCTTTTTCTCTGGCCCATAATAATCTGGGATGTGTATATTATAACAGGGGAAAATTCAATCTTGCCATAAAGGAATATAAAATAGCTCTGGAGGAAAACCCTGATTTTGCAAATGCTCATTATAATTTATCCCTTGCCTATTATAGCCTTGGCAAGTTTGACTGGGCTGTAGAAGCTGTAAAGAGGGCTATGGAACTTGCTCCCTATAATGAAAATTATATGAGAAGTTTACACGAATATACTTCTGCATTGAAGAGAAAACTGAATAGCAGGAAGAAATCTTCTCATAAGAGAAAAGGGAGTAAAAAAAAGAGATAAATATGAATCTATAAGGTTTTCTGTGAAGACATGAAACAGGAATTTAACAGATTATACACAAAATTTATTATAGAATTCAAAAAATTTTCAGATAAATTTGACAAACCTATATCTTTTATGTAAACTTACTGTAGGGCACGGAGAATTCTGTCTGAACTTTATAAAAAAAATTTTGTTTGTTGATTGAGGGAGTTTTGCTTATGAACCTGAAGCAATTAAATGATGCAAAACTGAAAAAATTAATTCAAATAGCTCCGAATAAATCCATAAGTGATATATTCCAGGAGACGCTGACTACTGCAGAGAGTGAAGGACATTTCCGCGAACTTGCAAGAAACAGAGTGGAACAGATGCAGGAAGAAATAAAGCTGATCATGTCTTACCTGGACGGAACCCGTACCAATAAATAGCATTTATATGTAAAATCACCTGTTTTCCTGCCAATCCCGAAAATCCCTGTCTATTTTACCCATCTGGGGAATCCGTCCCAGTAAGAATTATTTGTCACGTTAATTACTTTACTTCCGTCAACATTTATAATACATATTTCCCAGTAGTTAGATTCTGCTGTAGTACTCCTGTTTGACATAAAGGCAATTTTTTTACTATCAGGGGACCAGCATGGGGAACGGTCGTCCGATAGAGGATTATTTGTTATATTCACATGATTGGTACCTTTCACAGTCATGATATATATGTCATCTTGACTGTCTTTATGACAGGTATAGGCTATTTTTGTTCCGTCAGGTGACCAGGCAGGCTCTTTTTCATCTGTAGTACCTGCTCTGGTCAGATTGTGCTGGCCACTTCCATCGGAGTTCATAATAAATATTTCAAAATTCTGTTCTCTGTTACTTGTAAAGGCTATCTTTGTTCCGTCCGGTGACCATGAAGGCTCTACATCATCTTTTGCGGTTTTCGTCAGATTTACCTGACCTCTTCCGTCCGTATTCATGGAGTATATCTCAAGATTCCCATCTCTCCAGCTTTCAAAGGCTATCTTATTATTTTTAGGTGACCAGTCGGGATTATCATTCCAGAAAGAATTGCCTGTAAGATTTTTTAACTGTGTACCATCCTGGCTCATTACATATATTTCCCTGTTTCCTTCCCTTGTTGAAGTAAAGGCTATTAATTTTCCGTCAGGTGACCAGCAGGGGTTTGTATTATAATTGGTATCATGTGTTATATTTACAGGAGATTTGCCTCCTGATTTTATTACCCATATATCTTCATAGTTTTTGTTTTTATCCCACGATGTATAAACGATTTTTCCCATACTTAACGTACCGGCAGGTATATTTGTTACACTCAGGGGAGCAGTAGGAACAGGAGGAACTACGGGTGTCGGTATATTTGCCTGGGTCACAGGAGTCTGTTGCTGTAATGAAGTTATACTGGTTGTTGTCATACCTGTATCTACTGTGGTCTGAGGAGTTGTCATGGCAGGGGCAGCACCGGCTGTGAAATAGGAATACCCCATATAATTGATCTGTTCATTATTTACATAGACATTTATTGGGCCGCTGGTAACATTCTGTGGAACTATAACATATATACCATCGGCCTGAACAGATTCAATAAGAGCTGTAACGCCATTGAAATCCACTCTGTATATACCCAGATTCCCTGCCTGAACATTCTGGGCACTGATTTTTATCTGTGAGCCGGGAGGGCCCTGCAGGGGTTCTATTTTTGTTATAATCAACGGCCCACCTGACTGATTACCTGTAGCAGGTGGTTCTTCGAATTTATAGCCGCAGAAGGGACAGAGTTTATATTCTACTTTGCATTCTGCTTTGCAGTTAGGACAGGTTTTTTGCTGGGCAAGAACGATAGAAAGGGTTACAATGCTGATTGTAACTATAAAAAATAATAAAAACAGACCGGATTTTTTCATAATAAAATCCTCCTTCATATAAAAATATTCATATTATATTGGAATAGAACTTTATTAATTGTCTCTTTCCTCGTGTCACGCGTTACCCGTTACGATTAATATATGTGGGACAGTTATTAACTGTCATTCCTTACTGTGATGATTATAAATAATACGTAACTGCTCTCGTGAAAGGTAACGGGACGAAAGCCTTTATTTCATATTTATGGTCAGGTCAGTAAAAAAAACCTGTAAATTGTTTGAATTTAAGAGAACTATTTTCTCTATCATATTTACCGTCTTTATAAAAAATAAGGCCTTCCTTTTCTGCTACTGATTTAAATCTGGTTGTCCTCAAAAGGGTTGTAAAGATTTTTACAATCTTCTTATCCCACTGCTTTATATTCGGGTCTTCCAGAATATTAAGGGCTTCTTCTACAAAGAAGGCTCTTCTGTATGCTCTGTTTGAAGTCATTGCGTCAAAGGTATCGGCAATGGAAATGATTCTTGAACCGAGTGGTATGTCTTCTCCACTGACTCCCATTACATAACCTGTGCCGTTATAGGTTTCATGATGAAAACATGCCAGCTTTCTGGCTGCATCAAGATGAGAAAGATTTTTAAGTATGTCGTTTGTCATAACTACATGCTGCTGTATTTCCTTTCTTTCATCTTCACTCAGAGCCCCCGGCTTTTTCAGAATACTGTCACTTACTCCGATTTTACCTATATCATGTAATATGGCAGCAGTTTTTATTAATTCTATCTCCTCATCAGGTAGTTTGAGTTCCTGTGCTATAAGTCCTGAATAAAGTTTTACTCTCTCTACATGGCCTGCCGTATATTTATCTCTTACCTCAAGAGCAACATTAAGAGAATGGATAAATTCCATAAGGAGCATTCTTTCTTTTTCCCACAGACCTGCCACATTGATGGCAGTTGCAAGCAACTGACTCATATGTTCCAGTTCTTTTAATTCACCTGTCTGGTAGTAGAATCTTTCTTTACTTGCAAGATGAACATTTGCCACTGCTCTATCATGTATAACAAGAACATAATTCATCCAGCATCCGTGTTCGAGTTTTTCAGATATTTCCATCCTGTCAGGCACTTCTTCAGATGTATCTGAATAAATTTGACTCTTTTTTGTAACTATGGCATGACGGATGCTCTCCATAAGTACTCCTGATTCTACAAGCATAAGCCAGTCTTCATCCCTATAACCTTTTGTTATTCTTAATTTTACAGCATTTTCTTCCGTAAGAGCCATATGATTTATATCAAAATCTTCTCTGATTATAGCAAGATCTGCTCTGTCTGCTCCGAACACATCGACTATGACATCAAGGATTTTTGGTGCTACTTTCTTTAAATCCAGATGAGGCAGGTTTATTTCTCCTATTATTTTTTTATAACCTTCTTTTACTTTTTCAGGATCTATATTCAAAATATTCAATCCTTTCACGCGATTTGACATAATCTTTTTTTCCCTGTTTTATTTCATCGCAAGAAACCCTGTATCATTACTGTTATCATTATGAGATAAATATCTGCATATCTGTATGTTTTCCTTTAAAAAGCTATCACATCTGAAACATTCAGGGAAGCGTGTTTTGAGCATTATATGCCTGGCCTGTCTATAAAGGTCACCTTCCCATATTTCCTTGAAATTTTTCTTTTTAATTTTCCCGAGTACTCCTATATCTTTTGTCATACAGCAGATAAATACCCTCCCTCTGGGAGATATAAAAGAATGAAGCCAGGGAGCAAAACAGGGAATTTTTTCATATATACCCATAGCATACAACCCTTTTGAAGAAAATTCAAGAGATGAAAAAGTTTTTCCGAAAGGGAAAGCCTGGTCAGGCCATTCCCACAGGTTATATTTAGTTCCTTTTTCATCAAGGGCAGGCCCTATTTCTGTATTATATTCAAGGAGTTCGTCATAATTTAATTTAAAATTCATACCGAGATGATCATCTACGGGTATGAGTAGTAGATAATCTATTGCCAGATAAGATGCCATTTCAGGCAGTTTGTGAAGGCTTTTATAGTTTAATTTACTTACAACAACATTGAGTCTTATTTTAGTTCCACTTTCAGCCAGTTCTTTTTCTTTTACAAGATTTTTTATCCCTTCTATGGTTTTTCTCCAGTTTCCTGCACCTCTGATCCTGTCATGAATTGACTCATCAGGAGAGTCAAGTGAAATTGATATGGTTTTAAATCGACTGTAAATTGATTTTTTTGCCATTTCCCTGTTCAGGAGAGTTCCGTTTGTTGTAATATTTACTTTTATATGTTTTCTGTTTCTTGCATACCCGGCAATATTAAATAAACCTTCCCACAGAAGAGGTTCTCCTCCTGAAAAATGTATTTTTTTGCAACCCATTTCTGCAAGTTCCTGCACCAGTCCGACGACTCTTTTATATCCCAGTTCTGTTCCTCTCATCTGTCTTGTAGAATTACACATAACACAGGAGAGATTACAGTTCCATGTAAGTTTTATTTTTACACTCAATGGTTTATAGGGATTACCATGGTGCAGGGATGAAATAAATTCTTCTGTATTATTTTTTATACTGTTTATTTGATACATAAATTATTTAGATAAATGCCTGTAGATAAAATTTTATCTAATGCCTGATTTACAGAATTAAAAATGACAATTCCTATGCTTTAAAATTATTATTCGTGACGCGTAAAGTGTCTCTATCCAGACTAATAATGACCGGCCTGGGTTGCAACCTGTGAAAATTTCTTAAGTTTTATTCCTGCGTAAATGCCCTTTATCATTCCTGCTACCTGTCTGCCTGAATATTGATCTAACTTTGACAGAAGGGCTTTTATCGAAATATGGTTTTCACCTTTACTTACCTTTGAAATTACTATATTAGGGGTAAGCTGATAATTATTGTAGACACCATCGTTAAAACGGGCCATATCATAACATTTATGATTTATATCCAGCCTGATTTTTAGAAGAAATTTTTTTCTGAAATATCTTTTTGTTCTGTGATCTACTTTTATTTTTTCTCTTTCTTTTGTATAGATGCGGACTTTCAGGATATTACCGTCAAGCATGGTAAATCTAAAATCTGCTGTTTTATATTTATATTTTATTCTCCTTACACTGGAAAATCTCGGCTCACTGGCCTTCTGGTCAGATTCGACCGGTTTTTTCCCCGGTGCAAATTCACAGGTCAGAGTCATAAGTCCTTTATTCCTTAAATCATCTCTTACTGCTTCTATTATTCCCACCATCATATCAAGTGCTTCTTTTTTCTTGGCAAATCCTGCTTTATGTTTCGCTGCTGCTATAATAATCATAAATACAGCAAGGATAGACACCAGAAAATATACCCAGCCTCTGTATGAGGCATCTTCTGATGGCGAAGATATAAATATTATCGGTATCAATGTAAAGAGTGAGATAAATAATATTGCTCCCAGGCATCCGAATACCCAGGGTTTTTTACCTTCTGTCACAAAAATGTCCGTAGTATCTTTCAAGTGCCAGTAAATTTCATCAACCGATCCTGTAATTTTAAAGTTTTCCGGTAATTTCATAAGATACCCCCCTTTTTTATTATACTTACTTTTTCTATATACTTTTGCACTTTTTCATAATTTCCTTGTTTTTACTGGCTTCATAGCTACTGACCTGAGCATAAGTATTTAATAAGCGTACTGTTACTATTAACTTTTTACCAGTTTATTATAAATTTTAATATTTCCTTCTACTTCTTTCGATTGGGAGAAATATTTTATTACTCTTTCTCTTCCTTTTTTACCCATTTTTTCTCTTAATTCTTTACTGTCAATCAGTTTTATCATAGATGATGTCAGATTATCTATATTCCCCGGTTCTACTATTATACCGGTTTTTTCATTTTTTACCAGTTCCGGTATGGCTCCTGCCGAGGTCGTAACAACAGGAAGTTCACATGCCATGGCTTCAAGTATTCCGTTTGGCATGCCATCTCTCAGAGAAGGCATAATAAATATATCAAGAAGGTTGTAGAATTTAGGAATATACTCTGGCAGAACGGGAGGCACTATGTGTAAATAATGATTGAATAACTGGTTTTCTTCTCTGAAATATTTTATCATATCAGCCATTTCCCGTCTCATAGTGCCTATTAAAAAGAGGTGGCTTTTTCTCCGTTCCAGAACAAGTGAGAAAGCTTTAAGAAGGCTATAAATTCCTTTTTTTGCCTTTCCTTCTCCTATAAAACCTGTGACAGGTTCTCCTTCCTGAATGGATAAATCGGAAAGGATTTCCCTGTTACGAAGCTCTTTCTTAAAGATAGAAGTATTGACTGAATTATAAATAACTTCTATTTTTTTTTCAGGAATTATGATAGATGCAAGAGATTTCAGGTTTTTTGATACGCATGTCACATATGAGCAGTTTTTCAGGGTCCATTCTATAAGGGGAAAATTGCTTCCGCAGAACATGTCTTTTTCGAGATCATTACCTCTTATACTTACAATTGAATTTATTCCTTTGAGCTTTGCCGCCATAGTTCCTGTGAAGCCGGCTCTTGAAGCATAATAAGAATGGACAATATCAATCTTATGTTTATCTATAATTCTGCATAATTGCTCAAACCATGAGGCTCTCGTATCAGATGTACCGGGAAATTTTCCGAGATGATATGACAGAATTCCGTCTTCAATATGTTCCTGTTCCTGCCCCGGTAACAGTTTGCCTGATAAAGTGGAAATAAAAACAGAAAATCCCTTTTCTTTTAACATTACTGCCAGTCTTTTTACAGAAGTTGCCACTCCTCCTATAGACGGAGGATAGGAGTGGGAAAGAAGGACTATTTTCATTTCAAATAACCCTTTCTATTAACTTGCATCAAACTGATCGTCTTTAAGGCCGAGAGAATCGTATAACCTTCCTGCATCGGCTGCCCATAAAGCATGATTTCTATCAAATAATGCCATTTCTTCATCTGTATAAAGATCTTCTTCATGGAACGGTGTTACAGGTTTACCTGCAGTACATTCAACACACATAACACCTGCACTGGTAGGCATGGCATGTTCATTACACATATCTCTGTTACATTTTACACAACGGCATGTTGCTTTATTCGGACACTGACGTGTAAGAATTTTTCCCGGTATAAAATTACATCTACTCTGTTCCTGCATAATATCACCTGAAAATAAAGTTTTATATACACAGAATTCTATGAAAAATAGAAATTTCCTTTATATATAGTATTTTATAGTTACTACAGCAAGTCTTATAAAATGGCCTGCATCGATTTATAATATTATCTTTTTTTGAATTTTTTTATAAACTATACTTTTGCATTTTTTCATAATTTCCTTGTTTTTACTGACTTTATAGTTAAATAGGTTTGGGGTTCTGGTTTTGGGTTTTAATCTTCCTAATCCAACACCTAAAACCTAAAAATTGAATAGATTATTTTTTTACAGTTTTAAAAATCTGTAAAAGTATAGTTATAAAGAATAATTATATCAAGGCAAAGATCCCTGATATAAATGGATTTATATGGTGAAAAGATAAAGTTATCTAAATATGTAACGAATGGAAGATTTTATGATATAATTTTAATTATTTTATAATTTCCTGAAAATTTAATGATGTGATAGATACAACTCCGTCTATTTGCGGAAAGGAGCAGAATATGAATATTGATAATGAAGATATAAAGAAACAGGCTGTTATTAAGGTAATAGGCGTAGGGGGAGGCGGCTGTAATGCAGTTGGCAGAATGATAGAAATGGGTGTACAGGGTGTTGAATTCATAGCCATAAATACTGATGCACAGGCTCTGGATATGTGCAAGGCCGATCTTAAGATACAGATAGGAATTAAACTTACAAGGGGTCTCGGCGCAGGTGCCAGGCCTGAGATAGGTCAGAAGGCTGCCGAAGAAAACAGAGAAGATATTGCCAATGCTATATACGGTGCAGATATGGTTTTTATTACAGCAGGCATGGGAGGGGGAACCGGAACAGGCGGTGCTCCTGTCGTTGCTGAAATAGCCAGAAGCACCGGTGCTCTTACGGTAGGTGTTGTCACAAAACCTTTTGCCTTCGAGCTCAGGCATAAAATGAAGCTTGCTGAAGAAGGGATAGGAAGATTTGAACAGAGAGTAGATACCCTTATTACCATCCCCAATGACAGACTCCTCCAGGTGGTAGAAAGAAAAACGACCTTTCGTGAGGCTTTAAGGGAAGCAGATGATATTTTAAGGCAGGCAGTGCAGGGTATTTCTGATTTGATTGTTATGCCGGGAGAAATTAATCTGGATTTTGCAGATGTTAAAACCATAATGAGCAATGCAGGTACTGCATGGATGGGCATAGGAACAGGGCAGGGAGATAACAGATCCGTCGATGCTGCAAAAGCTGCCATATCGAGTCCCCTTCTTGAAACAAACATAAATGGTGCCAGGTCTGTGTTGTTTAATATAACGGGTGGAGAAGATCTGACTCTTGCGGAGATTAATGCCGCTGCAGACCTGATAGCAGATGCTGCAGATCCAGAAGCCATCGTTATTTTTGGAACGGCCTGTGATGAAACTATGGGAGAAAAGGTTAAAATTATTGTAGTGGCAACAGGATTTACAAAGAATGTAGACGGAAATATATTGCCTATAAAAGAAAAGATAATAAAGAAAATTCAGGAAGTTTCTCCTTATAGAACATCTACTATAACCCTGCCTTCATTTATGGAAGGTACGCAGAGTCAGGATGGGGATAAAAATGTTTCCATACCGTCTTTTCTACAAAAATTTAAAAAGAATTAATTTTTTCAGATTTTATATTTAAACAAAAAGAAACGGGTTGTTACGACTCGTTTCTTTTTGTTATGAATTTTTCCATAAGAAAATTTTTTAAAAATTAAAAATATCGGAAGGTATTACATTTTTTCTTATATTGTTACATGTTGTTACGAATTATGTACTTCAAATTTTATACTCTCATGCATAAATAATGACATCAAAATATTTACTGTAAAATTAAGTAATTATAAGAATCTTATAAATATTTACTGATACACTTATTAAGAGATTTGAGTATAAAATCTGCAAAATATAGAAATTTATTATTTTTTTCTTAATTCGCCTGCAGCATCTGCGGCGATCATGGCATTGAATATCTTTTCCGGAGTAATAATTCCTGCTTCATTATGAATGGCTTCTATCGGTTCACAGGCTTTCACTGCAACCTTCATAAGTTTATTCCTGTCAATATTTTTCAGACCTATATCGGCAAATGTAGTAGGGAGACCTATTTTTTCACAAAAAGTATAAACATCTTCCATTTCCTGAGGACATGCATCTGTAAGGTGAAGTCCGGCTAAAACGCCGAAAGCTACTTTTTCGCCATGATAAAAAGAATGAGTTTCATCTAATGCCGTAAGGCCGTTATGAATGGAATGGGCTGCTGCCAGGCCGGAACTTTCAAAACCAATACCGCTCAAAAGTATATTCGCTTCTACAATGTGGTTCAGAGCCGGTGTGATAATATTTTTCTCACAGGCAATTTTAGCGTTAACACCATACTTCATCACTGTATCATAACAGAGTCTGGCAAGGTTGATTCCTGTCATTGTACTGTACCCGCCACATGCATTCTGAGAGCCTGTTCTTTCACAAGATCTTGCTTCAAACCATGTAGCCAGAGCATCACCCATACCTGCTACCAGAAATCGTGATGGAGCACTGGCAATAACTGTCATATCAACCAGTACTACCTGGGGATTCATTTTTTGATAATAAACTGATTGAAAATGTCCTTTTTCTGAGTAGAGGACAGCACAGCCACTGCATGGCGCGTCAGTTGAGGCAATAGTTGGAACAATAATTACAGGGATATTATGACGATCTGCAGCAATTTTCGCTGTATCTATAGCCTTACCGCCGCCCATACCTGCAATAACGTCTATACCTTTACCGGTAATAATACTGGAGATACGATTTAATTCACCTTCACAGCACTCTCTCTGGAAGAGTTCTATAGAGATCGAATTTTTGTTTAAAGCACTGATATATGGCGGAAGAATTTTATTTTTTACCGTAGGGGAAGCAATAACCAATCCTTTTTTACCCAGTAATTTAATCCACTCCGGTAACTGACTCAAAACCCCTTCACCCTGAATATATTTTCCCGGGAAAACCGCTTTTAAGAACATATTTATTATTTCGTTGATTCTATCATACAAATCTGGATAAAAACAATTTATATATTTTTATCAACGAATTTTCTCCCTTCTTAATATTATGTTTTTATAGATATTTATATAAGAATTTAATATTATTCGGTATTTTAATATGATTTCCTTTTACTGATGTGAGCGTAAATAATACATATATGCTCTCGTGACGCGTTACGTTAGGGAAGGAAAGCTTTTATTGCATGTTTATGCTCAGATCAATAATATATTTCAATTAAATTGAATATTCTGTCATGAACATAGCAAAACTCCTACAAAAAAAATAGTTATTATCTGATATTTTTTACGCCTCTTTTATATTATAGTGTCATACAAATGAATCTTTCTCTGACTTAAGAGGGTATTTTATATAGAGTCATCTCCCATTAATCGCTACGTTCTACTTCGCGATATAGTAGGAGAATTCTGAGGTCTTTCACTTAAAGTAGAGAACAGATTGTTTTATATCATAAGGGTGAACAGCAGGAAATATTCAGAGGAGTATTTTAAAAAAATAGCCATGCAGAAAAACGTGGCCTTATAAATTCTCTATGCCGGCAAAAATAATGTAAAGGTGTATATAAATTTTATGACCAGAATACTTGTTGTTGACGATCATCCGATTGTAAGGAGAGGCTTAAAGCAGATATTTGGAGAGACAGAAGATATTATTGTAGCAGACGAGGTAGACAGGGGACTGGACGTGTTAAAAAAGGTCAGAAGTCAGAAATATGATCTGATTTTGCTTGATCTGTCTCTTCCTGATATGAGCGGTCTTGAGGTTTTAAAAGAATTAAAGGCTAAAAAAATAAATATACCTGTTCTCATATTAAGTATGTATCCTGAAGAACAATATGCCATAAAATCTTTTCAGGCAGGAGCATCAGGATATATTACAAAGGAAAGTCTTCCCGATAAACTAACAGAAGCCATTCGCCTTGTAAGAGAAGGTAAAAAATATATTACCCCTTCTGTAGCTGAATTATTGGCTCTTAACCTGGAGCAGGACAAAAGTAAATTACCTCATGAAAGTCTTTCGGGCCGTGAATTTTTTATCATGTGTATGATAGGGTCGGGAAAATCTATAAAGCATATTGCAGATGAACTGTCTCTGAGTCTTAAAACCATCAGTACTTATAAAATGAGAATGTTAAAGAAAATGAAAATGAAAAATAATTCCGATATTATAAGGTATGTAATTCAACATAAACTTGTTTGAACTAAATTCAGGAGGTATTTTTTTATGGTAATTTCCGAAAAATATATCAAATCCTCCGATATCTGTTTTATGACTGCCACAGAAATAATCAGTCATATCAGAAATAAAGAGCTTTCTGCTCTGGAGGTTATGGAAGCACATCTTATTCAGATTGAGCAATTAAATCCGAAATTAAATGCTATTGTGACACTTGCCGGCGAAGAAGCATTAAAGCAGGCAAAAGATGTTGATAGAGGTAAAATAACGGGACCTCTTTATGGTATTCCTGTAGCACATAAAGATCTGCTTGAAACGTCAGCAATCAGAACAACCTATGGCTCTCTTGCATATACAGACAATATCCCCGATATTGACTGTATAGCGGTAGAAAGAATAAAAAAAGCAGGAGCAATTACTATAGGGAAAACAAATACCTCTGAATTTGGAGCAGGAAGTCAGACCTTTAACAGTATTTTTGGTAAAACCCTCAATCCGTACGATATGACAAAAACCTGTGGCGGAAGCAGCGGAGGTTCTGCTGTAGCACTGGCATGTGGCATGGTGCCTCTTGCAACAGGCACTGATGCTGCAGGTTCTCTCAGAAATCCTGCCAGTTTTTGTAATGTAGTTGGTATTCGTACTTCTCCGGGACGTATTCCCGTATGGCCTGCATCGGATGGATGGAACAGTTTTTCAGTAGCAGGGCCTATGGCAAGAACTGTAGAAGATGTAGCTCTTCTTCTTTCTGTCATGGCAGGCCCTGACAGCAGATCTCCCATATCAATACAGGAAGAGGGAAATATGTTTACCCGTTCTCTGAAACGTAATTTTAAAGGAGTAAATATAGCATGGGCAATAGACATAGGAGGTCTGCCTTTTGAACCGGAAGTAAAGAAAATTGTAGACAGTCAGAAAAAAGTTTTTCAGTCCCTCGGATGCAATGTGGAAGACAATGAACCTGACTTTACCGGTGCAGATAAAGCTTATAAAGCGTGGAGAGCCTGGGATTATGAACTTACTCTGGGGAGGAATGCGAAAAAAAATAAATTTAAATATACATTACAGAAAAATATAGAAGAAGGTGAAAGAATTACAGGCCCCCAGCTTGCCAGTGCAGAGCGTATAAGAACTGAGCTTTATCACAGAATAAGAGTGTTTATGGAAAAATATGACTTTTTTATTCTGCCTGTAAGCCAGGTAATCCCCTTTGATATAAATCAGGAATATGTAAAGAAAATTCAGGACGTAACTATGGAAACCTATATAGACTGGCAGAAAACCTGTTATTACATATCACTGACGGGCAACCCTGCCATAGCAGTACCATGTGGCTTTACAGATGAAGGGTTGCCTGTAGGCCTTCAAATTGTAGGACGTCATAAGGACGAAACGGGGTTGTTGCAGATTGCCGCTGCTTTTGAAGGTGAAACAAAATTTTATAAAAGACGACCGCCTGTGGCGGATACAACAGAAAGGAGATAAGATACATAATATCTTATAATATATATGACACATATGCCTCTTGAATCTATAAAAGTTCTTGATTTTTCCCGTCTCATAGCAGGTCCCTATTGCACTATGCTTTTAGGTGATATGGGAGCAGATGTTATAAAAGTGGAACAGCCCGGTAAAGGTGACGACTCCAGGGCATTTGGCCCTCCTTTTATAAACGGTGAAAGTGCTTATTTTTTCAGTTTCAATCGTAATAAAAAGAGCATTACAGTAAACCTGAAAATAGAAAAGGGAAAAAAGATTATAATAGAACTCATCAAAAAAGCTGATGTACTGGTTGAAAATTTCCGCCCCGGTTATATGGAAAAAATCGGCCTGTCTTATGAGGAAGTAGAAAAGATTAATCCCCGTATAATATATGCTTCCGTTTCAGGTTACGGCCAGACAGGACCTTACAGATCCCGTCCGGGATATGATGTGGTTATTCAGGGAATTTCAGGATTTATGAGTTTAACAGGAGACCCTGAAGGTTCTCCGTATAAAGTGGGTACTTCAATAGCGGATCTTATGGCTGCTATTTATGCCTTTCAGGGTATATTACTTGCCCTTATTTCAAGAGAGAAAACCGGAAAAGGGCAAAAGATTGATATATCACTCCTTGATGGTCTTGTATCACTTCTCACATATCAGGCAGGTATATATTTTGCAACAGGTGTTCCTCCGTTACGTAAAGGTAACCAGCATCCGACTATAAGCCCCTATGAAACGTTTAAGGCTTCTGACGAATATATAAATATTGCCGTAGGTAATGATAAATTCTGGCATATTTTCTGTGACATTGTAGGACTTGATAAAAATAACCCGAAATTTGCAACGAATCCTGACAGAGTAAAAAACAGAAATGAATTATTTGCTATTATTCAAGAAATAATTTCCCGAAAAAAAGCAGATGAATGGCTCTGTCTTTTTAATGATCATGGTATTCCTTCTGGCCCTGTTCTTACTCTTGATAAAGTATTGACACATCCCCAGGTATTGGCCCGTAATATGGTAGTAGATGTTGACCATCCAACATGTGGCAGTATAAAACTGACAGGTATTCCCGTAAAATTATCAGATACTCCGGGTTCGATAAAATTACCTCCCCCTGTTCTGGGACAGCATAATGAAGAGATCCTTTCAGAAATGCTGGGGTATGATAAACATGAGATTGAAAAACTCTTAGAAGAAGGAGTTCTTTGATTTTCACCGGGAACAACTCCATTAATCCGGGGTAGCTCTGACGTTTTGTGAAACCTACCCCGGTAATGGAACTCCATCGACATTTATTATTACAATTTGGACATTTAAAGTTACCCCATCCATACCGGATACATACTCCACCTCGAGATATTTTCTCTGTATTGGGTAGTTCATTAAATTAAATCAGATGTAAAGAGAAAAAATTTGACTTGACAATATAAATATTGCATAATAAGTTTGTTGAAAAAAATATAATTATTCTATATGCTGGCCATTATTACATTTTAATGAAATAAAAAAATATTATGGAAAAAAATCTGGAAATTATGTCACTGAAAAAACAACTTCTGGAGGAACAGAAAAAAATCGCCTCTCTTGAAAAAGCTATTGCTCATAAAGAAAAACTTGAAAAGAAAATAATCCTGTTAAAACATGAACTGAGAGAACGGTCTAAAGAATTAGAGTGTATTTATAATATCTTTAATATTGTAGAACATGGAAATAATCTTGAGAAAGTAATTCAAGAGATTGTTAATCTTATACCTTCTTCCTGGCAGTATCCTGAAATCACATGTAGCAGAATTATTCTGGAAGGCATGGAATTTAAGACAGATAATTTTCGTGACACCCCTTATAAACAGATAAGTAATATTAATATTTACGGCAGAAAAAAAGGGACAGTAGAGATTTATTATCTGGAAGAAAAACCTCTCTGTGACGAAGGGCCTTTCCTTAAATCGGAAAGGGATTTAATAAAAGGTATTTCTCAGACTCTGGGAAAAATAATTGAACGTAAAAGAGCCGATGAAGAGATAAAAAAATCCCATGAAAAATTACAGGAACTTTTTGAACTGTTACAGGTTATAAGGGAAGAAGAAAGGAAAAATATAGCAAGAGAATTCCATGATGAACTGGGACAACTTCTTACTGCTCTGAAAATAGATATAAAATGGCTCGGTAAAAGAATAAATGAACATGAACTGGTAGAAAAAATAAATTCCATGACTGAACTGATAGATATGACAATACAAAATGTGAGAAGAATTGCGTCGGAACTCAGGCCTGTCATGCTGGACGATTTTGGTCTTTATGCAGCAATTCTCTGGCATGTAAAAGAAATAGAGAAAAGGACAGGTGTTAAATTTAAAATTACTATAATACCTGAAGATATTACAATGGATAAAGAGAAGTCAGTTGTTATATATCGTATAATTCAGGAACTTCTGACAAATATAATCCGTCATGCCAGAGCTACGAAGGTTGACATAAAATTGAAACAGAGAGATAATAAATTATTTGTTTGTGTAAAGGATAACGGTATAGGTATAGAGGAAAATCTTGACAGAAAATCCTTCGGGTTGCTCGGTATAAAAGAAAGAGTCCATTACTGGGGAGGAATTATTCAGATTAAAGGTAAATCCGGTAAAGGAACATCTGTTAAAATTATTTTACCTGTAGATGAATGAGGAAATAATATGATAAAAATACTTATTGTAGACGATCATCCTGTTGTCAGAAAAGGTCTGAGACATATTGTGGAAGAAACAAAGGATATTATTATGGCAGATGAGGCAGAAACAGGTCACGAGGTTTTAAAAAAGGTAAAAAAAAATAAATATGATGTAGTTTTACTTGATATATCCCTTCCTGATATGAATGGTCTTGAAGTTTTAAGAGAATTAAAATCAGAACATCCTGAGATAAATGTTCTCATATTAAGTATTTACCCGGAAGAACAGTATGCTATAAGAGCTCTCAGGGGAGGTGCTTCGGGATATCTTACAAAAGAACAAATGCCTGATGAACTTATTATGGCTATAAGGACAGTAAGACAGGGTAAAAAATATATTACCCCTGTTGTGGCTCAACTTCTTGCTGTCAATCTGGAAAAAGACAGAAATGAATTACCTCATGAAGTGCTTTCTGACAGGGAATTTAGAGTTATGTGTATGATGGCATCAGGAAAAACAGCCAGAGATATTGCAGTTGAACTTTCTCTGAGTGTGAAAACAGTCAGTACTTATAAATATCGTATTTTGAAAAAAATGAAAATGGAAAATAATGCTGAAATAATCAGATATGTAATAGAACAGAAATTGATAGATGGCCGGGGATGAACTAAGTACTGTAGGAAAAATAACTCCGGCAAATTATTAGAACGATTGTATCCTCGCGTCACGCATTACGCATTACGATATAAACTTTAACTATGATGTAGTTATTTCCTGACTGATCCTAAGCACCGCTCCAGATTGAAACCTGTCCCCGGCCGGACTCTTCCGGAAAATCTATGATCCTGTTTTATGCCAACCTTTTTTCCTGGATATAAACATCTTCCCAGCCCCAGGAAAAGAAATATGTTCTTTTGTCCAGTAAATGAAAATTTCCCAGGGGATAACCTATAGATATAATTCTGGAGCCTTCTGTTATTGAATTTATTATTTTTTCAGCGAGTTTTTTCCTCAGTTCCTGGTTGAAGGTAAGACAATTCATATAAAATATAGTACCTTCCGAGAGGTCTGCCTCTAAAAAATCCCCCTCTATAAACCTGATATTCTCAAGTTTCATTTCCTTTACTATAAGATTGCTTTTTTGTATGAAGTAAGACACAAGGTCAATGCCGGTGCTTTCTATATGAAAGTAAATATTTACAAATAATGTGACATTTCCTGTTCCTGAGCCAAGATCAAAGAATACGTCATTATTTTTAACCTGTACTGTGTTAAAAATAGAAATGGCTGTAGAATAGGGAGTTTCTCCATAGGTGAGAGAATAACATGGCCGTTCCATTTCTTTTTCTGTAACCCGGGCCATATTTACAGGACTTTTAAGAAAATAATATTTTTTAAGCAATGAATTCATTTTCCTCAGTTCTTTACTTCTCAGAATAAAACATTTTTCATAGAAATCATTCAGAAAAACAAAAAAGAAAAATTTAACTGTCATAAAGGCACTGTAAAGTAAACCTTTCAAGAGATAAAACATATAGGTTTTAAATGGCGGACGTACAGGTGACGTATTATGAGGGCAGTAATAACATAGAAGGCTGTCATGGTCCCCTGTATCACAGTCATGACATATTTTAAGAATAGATTTCGGTCTTAAGAGCAGATAAACAGGTATAGCACCTATGGGAAAAAATATACATAAAAGACACCAGTAATAACCGTTAAGACCTCTTCTGTCTGCATCCTGAAATACCCAGATGCCGAGAAAATAAAGAAAT
Organism: Vulcanimicrobiota bacterium; assembly: GCA_040217665.1. Classification (GTDB taxonomy): domain Bacteria; phylum Vulcanimicrobiota; class SpSt-956; order SpSt-956; family JAKJGF01; genus CALARM01. The sequence goes on along the minus strand of JBEHWP010000001.1, from coordinate 20,173 downwards.
ATACAATAACATCCATAAAGGAAATAGTTTAAAACAGTTTGTAAAAGAGGATTCTCTGAAATCATTTTTTATTTAATATTTCGAAAATTTTTTCTCTGTTATGTCTGGCATTGGGAAAGTCAGGTTCCATATCTATCACTTTATCATAACATTTTATTGCTTCTTTATAATTCCCTGTTTTATATAAAGTAAGTCCTCTGTTGGACCATCCGTCTAAATTCTCAGGAGAGATTTCTATGGCTTTATTAAAACATATAATGGCTTTTTTATACATGCCGAGAATATATAAAACATAACCTCTGGCATTCCATGCATCAACAAACAGAGGATCAAGAGATATGGCTTTCATATAACATCTAATAGCTTCTGCATATATTTCATCATATGACATATTACAGGCATTAAGAGAATCAAGCAATTTTTCTCCTCTGTTATACCAGTAATATTTATCTCTTTTAATTAACATTTTAGTGAATAGTTAGAAGTGAATAGTGAGTAGAAATTATCCGGTTCTAATCACCACTCACTTCTCCGTTTCTATTGTGCTCCCATTTTTTTTAACTTTGCTTCCAGTGCATTCTTAAGAGCAGTATTATTCTGTTCTTTTGCAATCTTGAGAGCTTTTTTAAAATATTCTATGGCTTTCTGTTTATCACCTGCAAGTTCGAAAGAAGATGCAAGCCCCACATAGGCTTCTGCATTACTGGCATCAAGTTTTAACACTTTATTGAACTGTTCTATAGCAGGACTGGCTTTTCCCTGAACGTTATATATGTAACCGAGTCCATAATGACAGAGAGCAAGTTCCAGTTGTTTTGCTTTTATTTCTTTCTGGTTAAACCCTGATTTGCCTGACAGTTCTTTTGTATATAAATCTATGGCAGTTTTATAGGCATCTGTGGCTTTGGAGAAATCTTTCTTTTCTCTGAAATAATATTCACCTATATTACTGTAAGCAGAAGCGTTTTTCTTATCGAGTTCTATGGCTTTTTCATATTCTCCGAGAGCATTTCCTGTTTTACCTGTATAATAGTATGCGGCACCGAGGAAATTGTGTAACTCGGAATTTTTCGGGTCTATCTGCAGTGCTTTTTTGTAGCAGTCCACAGCAAGAGACATTTTCTCATTTGCTTCTGTTTTATTCCCTGAAGAGTTTAATACTTCCCGTGACTTCTGATAATAAATATGTCCCATATCCTGATAAGCAAGCACTTCCTGCTTTCCTTTTGCTACAGCTTTTTTATAATATTCAAGAGCTTTATCGAGTTTATCTCTGTAATAATAGACTTTACCCATATAAGTATAGGCTTCTGCTATATCAGGATTAAGCTCAATTGCCCTTTTCAGTTGTTTTTCGGCATTATCAAGTTCACCGAGTTTTACATAGATAATACCGAGAAGAAGGTACCCTTCAGGATATTTATTGTCTGATTTTACAGCTTTTTTTGCTTCATCCAGGGCAGAAGACCAGTTGTTTTCTTTTATATATTCTCCTGCTTTCTGGGCATGGACTCTTGCTTTTTCTCTCTGAGAATCTTCACCGGATAGTGCTATGAAGGGGGACATTATGGCGATCAGCACAAATGATATACATATTATAAACTTTCTCATATCCAGCTCCTCCTTACTCTGTAGTGTATCTGCTTTTATCCAGAGGAGGTAGATCCCTCGATAACTGTTTTACTTCTCTTATAATCCATCTGAGATCTCTTTCTTTAAGGTCTGAATAGGCAGGTAACTGTAAAGTATTCTTCATGGATTCAGCATTCGGACAATGGGCATATTCTTCTGAGAACAGTTCAAGAGTTGGACATACGTCTATATGAAGGTTACAGAGATCAATACCTCTTCTTATGGCTCTCTGGCTCAGGGTATAAGCGTCAGATACCCTTATACAGTACTGATAATAATTTGATACTGCACCGGGAATGATCCTGGGAAGCATAATAGAGGGAATATCTTTTAAAGCATTATCATATTCATGGGCATTTGATCTGACAAGATCATTATAATGATCGAGCATCTCAAGACCTCTTATACCGAATTTTGCCTGAATATTTGTGAATTTTTTACAGTATCCTTTCGGAGTCGGGTAGAGAGGGCGGATTTTTTCCCATGTTTTTATGGTAACTCTGTTATAATCACCTGTAAGGGAATGGAGATAAAGTATGGGAAAGCCTGAAAAGAAGAAAGCCTTTGGCCCGAGAAGTTTTGTTTCTATATATTCCATAAAGATTTTTTTAAAGAGAGGGAATTTCTGTGGAAGTGGCTGTCCATAGGACTGTTCCCTTACCTTTGTTGCAATATTCGGATCAGAAGTCATTGCCATAGACCCGCCAAAACAATTTATGCTCTTTAAGGATTGAAAACTTGTAAAAGAAGCTTTACCAAAGGTACCTACCTTTCTGCCTTTATAGGTTGAACCCATTGCATGAGCACAGTCTTCTATTACAGTCAGGTCATGACGGTCTGCTATTTCCATGATTTCATCCATTTCGCAGGGATGGCCATAAACATGAGTCGGGACTATGATTCTGGTTTTATCTGTTATAGCAGCTTCGATCTTTGCCGGGTCCATATTATAGGTATCAGGTTTTATATCTATAAATACAGGTTTCAGGCCTGCAGCCTTTGCCATAGCAGGCACTACCCAGAAGGTAAGAGCAGGGAATATAACCTCACTGCCTTCCGGTATGTCCATGGCTTTTAAAATATAATAAAAAGCCATACGGCCATATGATGCTGATATAGCATAAGGAATTTCCTGATACATGGCGAAATCTTTTTCAAATTCCTGTATCTCCGGCCCTTCCAGAAGATCTCCTTTCAGATATGATGACATAAGAATTAACAGAGTGCCCGGTGTCATTCTGGCACTGTATCGGCTTATAGCTCTCATAAATTTTCCTCCTAAAATTAATGAACATATTCTATATAATACAGGATAGATTATTCTCTCGCCAGGCGTAATGGGAGAATATAACTGAACAAATATTATATCATATGAGTCTGTATCTTGCAAAATTTTTGCCTTATTTTTTGAGATTTATTGGATAGGAGACAAAGATAACAGATAATGCAGGAAAAATTATTATTGCTGTAGAACTTCATAAAAGTAATGTATTAATAAACTGGAATATGAGATTTTTATGGAGTAATATAATGAATAACAGCAGTAACATAACTATACTGGAAGCTTCTATTCTTACCGGTAAGAGTCAGAGTACTATTTACAAATATATTGAAAGAGGAGCCATTTCAGGTAAAAAAAAGGTGATTAACGGTAAAGAGTATCTTACAGTTAAGAAAACAGATATAGAAAGAATTTTTAATATTATTTGCACTGATAAAGTCAGTAAAGATAATGAAATCAGAGAAGATAATACTGACAGAGTGAATGTTGTAAAGGATGAAGAACAGCTTACAGCAGAAAAGATCAGAGAAGTAATGGAGGAATTTTTTTCAACCAAACAGGCCGAGCTTGTAAAGCCTGTTGAACAGCAATCTTTATACAGGCTCGGAAGAGTTGAACATGAAAACCAGTTTTTAAAAGAAAAATTAGAAACATTACTTGAAGAAAACCGGAAACTGCAGGAAGAAAATCAAATATTTCAGAAAGAATTAAAGTCTTTACCTGTTCTGTTAGAAACGGCGAAAGATCTTGATATTGTCAGAGAAGAAAACCTGAAGCTTAAAGAAGAAAATCAGATTCTTCAGGATGATTTAAAATCTCTGCCACCTCTTTCAGAAGCAATAAAAAATCTGGAAAAAGCAAATATTACATTACAGGAAGAAAACCGGACTTTGCAGGATAATTTAAAAAACTCACCCGGCACTTCAATAGAAAAAGTTTTAATGGATAATGCCACTAATTTGAAGATCCTTTCCAGAGACAAAACAGAATTACAGGAAAGAATAAGAGAAAAAGAAGAAATCATACAGACCCAGTATGGCAGGTTCCTTGAGGAAAAAGAAAAGGCTTTAGAAGAACAGAAAGCCATGTTTATGGCCAGGATGAAAGAAGAAAAAGAGCAACTTCTTGAAACATGGGAAAAGGGAAAAGAGGAGAAAAAAGCATGGTGGAAATTCTGGTAACTGCCAGGCTCTTCCGAAAAATCTATAATCCCGGTGAAAGAAAAACTGTTTTTATGTCTATTTAATTTACCGCATTTTACAGTTCTCCCCGTTAACTGTAAAAATACAGTCAATGAGTTCATAAAATTGATTGACCTATTAAAGAAAATACTTTATAATTTCAACATAAATTCCAAAAAATCTTAAACGTTCCTTAATATTGATATTTTACCGGAACGTGATTCGTTTAAAGAGAATAATTTTAACCTTGGTACCAATCAATATGAAAGATTGTCCGAACGAAGAATAAGCTGTGAGTAATGAGTTTACTGATTGAATGATTGAATAATTTAATGGTATAGGATTTTTCATTTTTAACAGCGTAAAATAAGGCTTTAGATGAAAATTAATTAGAAGCAGTTTATCTAAATAATTTATAAACGGGCACTGACGTATCTGTTGCGGTACTCAGCGGAGGTAACTAAATGGAAGATAATCTTGCAACAAATGAGAAACCGACTCCACCTAAAAACAGGTGTATAATTATAGGTTCTGCTATAGAAGAGAAATATAAAATCTTTATAAATTACCTGACAATAGCAAAAGCTATGAAACATGGATTGAAAGATACAATTAACGAAATGGGTGGACTCCTTATCGGGAATATATATTCTGATAAAAGAATAGATGATGATTTCCTCTATCTTGATATAAAAACCATCCTTCCTGTATCAAGAATGGGCCTGCAGAAAAAATTTACCTTTTCCGAAGAAGAATTCGATAAGTTGACTGAAGAGGTAAAAGAGAAATTCCCTGAAGACAGGATTGTAGGTTGGTATCATTCACATCCCGGGTGGGGCGTAGAACTTTCTCCTGACGATCAGGACACACATGTGAGTTTTTTTAATGCAGACTGGTATGTATTACTTATAGTGGAATCAGTTGCAAAGGATTTTGCTATTTTCGGAACAGACAAAGATGGAGAAAAAGCATATCCGAGCAAGGGATATGTAATTTACTGTGACAACAATGATGATATACCGAAAATGAAAAAACTGGTTGATATGGTAGAGCAAAACCGGGAAAGAAAAAAGGATAAAGAAAATAAAGTACCTGTGAAAGAAGAAGAACTGGATGAAGAAAACAAACAGGAACAGGAAGATGAAGGTTTTTATTTCAGTTTCTATCATCCTAAAATTATAATAACTGTTTTGAGTACTATAATAGTAATCTTACTGGTAATAATCGGCATAGGGAAGAGTAAAATGGATGATTTGAAAAAGAATGCCCGCCATGATCAGGGGAGTTTTACTGTAGAAGCCAGAGAAGTTGAAGCCGGTAAAAAAGAAATATTCCTTGATTGTGATTTTATAGAAGAAACACTGAAAATAGAAGCATGGAAAAATGAAACAGATGATAAATGGAAGATTTCTAATGTATATGTTAAGGAAGGTGAAACTCCGTTTCGTCAGGTGGCACAGCTTATAGCACCTACACCTGCTCCTGTAGCAGAAGCAAAAACCCCTTCAGGTGGGACGGCAGTATCGTCTCCTTCAGTGTCATCTGCAACTCCAACGCCGGATAAACCTTCAGCAACTCCTTCGGTACAGGCTGAACATACTGATGAAATAATAAAGGGAAAGGTTAACTCCTGGGTTTCTGCCTGGAAGGAAGGAGATTTAGATAACTTTAAAAACTTTTATTCTGAGAAATTCACCAATTCCAAAACTAAAAATCTGACAGACTGGATGGATATGAAAGTATCTGATAAAGTCTTTGCCGGGAAACCACAGGTAGATATAGTAGGTGATCTTACTGTTACTTCTGTAAGTGATACTGAAGTGGAAGTCAAGTTTGAACAGTATTTTAATGGCGCATTTGTCAGCAACGGATATAAAATATTAAAGTTTACCAGAGAAAACGGAGAATGGTTAATAACAGAAGAAGAATTTGAACCAAAATAATATGTCTGGTTCCGGAGCATTTATGTCAAAACCTATAATTCTGATATATGATATATATTTAAATAAAAGGCCGGTGAATATATATGAATGAATTTCCTGAGATTGATGGTGAGTTATGTATAGGGTGTAAAGCCTGTGTCGCTATATGTCCCAATGATGTAATAGCCATAGGAGAAGATGAAAAAGCAAAGGTTGTCAGACCCGATGCCTGTCAGAGGAAAGAAGAATGTGCAAAAATTTGCCCTACAGAAGCAATTCTATTGCCATGGAAAGAGTAGCTTTTGACCGGGATTTATAGGACTTATGTGATTACCAGGATGATAAATAGAATTACTTTACTTGAAATCTTTAATCCCGGTAATTCTTTAATCCCGAAAATCCAGTCAAAAATAAAGATTTAGATGAACATTATGTAGAGGCAGTTTATCTAAATAATTTATCATCCCTTCACTCTTCACAATTCTCATATAAAAGGTACAGGAATTTTCATTTTTAATGGCATATTCTTGAATTATATCTGTTGTTTGTTTCAAAGAAAGGCTGTGAAATTATAATGTTTTCTTATATATTAATAGGCAGTATAGGTATAACTATGGCTATATTGCTTCATAAAGCTAAAAAAGGAAAAATATCTATAGAAGATAAGAAAATTAAAAAATTAAAAGAAAAGCTTAAAGAGGCAGAAAAACTGGAGAGAATACAGAAATTCAATGAAGTGCTTGGCATACAGGAGGAAATGGAAGAGGAAATAGCACAGATTAAAGATCAGTTCGCAGAAAGTGAAAGAATATCCATTGATTACAGTTTAAAGCAGTGTCATATACAGATAGCCCTTAAATACAGAGAGCAAAATCTTCTGGAAAAATCAGAGAAACATTTCCTGAAAGCCCTTCGGTATTATCCTGAAGATACTTCAGGCCTTTATCATCTGGCCCAGATACAGTTATTGCTCGGTAAAAAGAAAAGCTTTGTCAGTACAATGCTTAAACTTATAACTATTGATTCCGGTAATATGGCCTATTACAGAAAATTAGGAGACTTTTATAGAGATGAGAATATGTTTGACAGAAGTGTAAAAATATATGAGAAAGCCATGGAAAATTCCGACCATGACTCTATGGTGGAAATTGAAATGCTTGAAAGAATCTGTAATTTAAATTTTCCTGATCCTTCAGAGAAAACAGTTTATATATTAAAATTATTGAAACTTTATGAAAAAAATAAACTCTTCAAGAAAGCTGTTTCTCTCCTTGAACACAGTCTGTCAACAGGTGCCGATAATATGGCTCTTAAAAGCAGGTATGGTTTCTTTAAATATGAACTTGGAGATATAGATGCTTCCCAGAAAATAATGGAGGACATTGATATAAAATGTAATAATATTTATGCAAAGTTCTGTCTTGGAAAGATTATGTATCAAAAAGGTGACATTGATAAAGCACTTGGTAAATTCAAGGAAATTTTATGTATGATAAGTTCCTGGGAAGACGAAAGAGATAGAAATAAAAAAGTTTCTTTTCTCAGATCATGGGGTATCGATGGAAGGGACGAAATTACAATCAACAGTGACATGAACGAAATACGTCGTCAGTCTCTGATTACTGCCGGTAATATATATCTTCAGAGAGGTTTTATAGAGGAAACGAAAGATGCCTTTAGCAAAATAATAAATCTTGGCGGGAAAGGCATAAATAAAGATTTTATACAATCAGTAGAAAATCTGGTGGAGAAACTCAAAAAAACAGGTGATACTGATTTGTCTGTCTGGCAGAGAAACCTTGTAAAACTTGGAGGAGCCTCGATAAAGAAGATAATAAAAAGTACCTATAATGAATTCTGGGCCCGTTTTGAACTTGACGAATCGAAAGAAAATATAATAGGAGAAGGCGGAATGGCTGTTGTCTATAAAGGAAGAGAAAAAGGTACAGGAAGACCGGTTGCGATAAAGAAGATGCATGACAGCCTCTGCCGCAGTCAGCAGATAGTCGGTTTCTTCCATAAGGAAGTAAGTGCCCTTGAAGCTATTGCAAGACCTTATCCTCATCCGAATATAGTTGAAATACTGGGCAGTGGTTTTGAAGAAGATAAATTTGTTTTTGCTATGGAATATATTGACGGAGAAAGCCTCAGAGATAAAATACAGAAAGGGACAGTAAATAATATAGGTGATATATTTTCTGTTATTACACAGGTCTGTCAGGCTCTGGAGAGGGTACATAATAATGAAAAACAGATAGTTCACAGGGATTTAAAGCCTGAAAATATATTGATTACTGATGACTGGGCTGTTAAATTGACAGATTTCGGTATATGCAGAGTATCTTCTATGTCTTCCAGTTCCAGAAGAAATTATCAGAGGACGAAAAGTTTTGTCGGCACCAGCTATTATTCTGCACCGGAACAATATCCAAGCCCTTATGACGGGAAACTGCCTCCCATTGATCACAGAGCTGATATCTATTCACTAGGTTGTATTATATATGAATTATTGACATTGCAGCCTCCTTTTATTCATGACGATCCGGGTATAGTAGGGCTTATGCATCAGAGGAGAGCCACAGGTAAAGCCGATATACAGGAATTGCTTGTACCTTCTCAGAAAAACCCTTATAGAATAGAGGATTTAGGAATAGACGAAAGGATTTCTGCAAGGTTTGATGAAATAGTAATGAAATGTCTTGAACCTGAACCTATGGACAGATATTCAAATGTTTTAGAACTGGCTTCTGATTTAAAAGAGCTTTCCATATCTCTTTCACAGCATGAAGAGGCAGATATTTTTGCAGCACCATGGTAAAGAGAAGCTCAGGAAAAGAAAATTTTTGAGTCTGCAATCTCTTTTTGTGTAAAGGAACCGGGTAATAAGGCAGATAGGTGTACATAATATTTATGACAAAGTCGAAATATTTGTAAAGGAGTTAAATGAATGGATAAACTCATAAATGATATACTGACATTATTCAAAGGACGAACTGATAGAATTGGCGGAGTTGCCCGCGGTAGGGCCATGCATTTTAAAATTTTAAATCCCAATCAGGAAATGCCGCGATATTTACTTCGTCATTTGAAAGGTCATCAGAGAATAGGATTTTATAATTTTCTTCCAGATGGTACATGTTGTTGGGCTCTTATGGAATTTGAGAAAAAAGAGAACGAAAAACAGAATCTGGAAGATACCTTTTCAGTCAAACGCACTCTTGCAGAGTGCGGTATAAGGTCATATATAGAAAGATCGTGTACCGATACAGGTTTTCGTTTGTGGATATTTTTTGATAGCCCTGCTTCCGCTTCTCTTATCAGAGAAGCTTTCCATGTTTTACTTCATAAATTGAATCTTGAAGAATACGTAAACATATACCCTACTGAAGAAAAGAGCAGGGCAGACGAAGGTGCATGCGGAGAATTTGCATGGCTTCCTTTTTTCGGAGATTCCGATATTATGGGAAAAGGAATGAAACATGGTCATACACTTTTCCTGGATGATAGTAAAAAAGTTATACCAATTGATATGACACTGGAATTAATAAAAATAAATGATCCAATGATTTTACCTGATATTATAAGTTATTTCTCCGATAAACCTACAGGGGAAATAAAAAAAAGCCCGGAAAAATCTGAAATTCCTTTAGAAAAGAAAGAAGAAATAATACCGGTAGAAGAAAGTGTCCATCATACAGTAGATAATCAGGAAATGAATGACAGTGTTCTGGATAATATGCTAATATGGCTGACATCAGATACCTTTTCTCCTGTACCTACAGGGTTTAAATCACTCGACCTTTTTCTGGACGGAGGATTACAAAACAGTAAACTGACTGAGATAAAAGGCGGGAATTCCGTAGAAAGAACAATCCTTGCTCTCCAGATTGCAGATCAAATTGCTTCTTATAATTCAACAAGACAGCTTCCTATAGTGATTTTTTATATAAGCAGACGATTTGACAGGGAAGAGCTTATACTGAAATCTCTTTCCAGAACGGGGGAATTGAACGAAGCTTTACTGGAATCAAAGAAATGGAAGAGTGAACCCAGAGCAGATGATTTTATGGAACAACTTCACGGAGCGGTAAGTATATATCAATCCTATGCACAATGGATAAAAGTGCTGAATGTAAGAAGTAAGATTGATATAGATTTTATAGAGAGTACAGCAAAACAGCTCAGTTATAAATTCAATACCCCTCATATAGTAATGATAGTGGAAGATCCTTTTTTAATTTTCCCTGATAACATGGTGGAAACTGTAATAAAATTGAGAACTGTGGCAAGAGAGTTAAATATACCTGTTCTGATGATAAACGATGGTACAGAAGAGGCCGGGGAAGATATGGACGGAATGATTTCTGTTTCTATTGAACTCAACACGTCTGCCGAAGCAGTCAATAATATTATTAAAGATAAAAAAAGCCGGTGTGCTATAAAGCTTGAGGAAAAGAAAGAAGAACTGAAAAAATTCGAGAAACAGGTAATACTGAGAGTTTATAAAGAAAAAACTGATTCTCTAGTATTACTGCCTTTTATAATGAAACGTGTGTACAATCAATTTGTAGAAATATGATTTTTATCCGTAACGTATCTGCTCAGGAATCTTTGAACAGGTATGGTCTGTAAGCTCTATCCATATAGGAAGCATAAAAGGAGTAATAAATTCGGAACCTGGTTATCTCTCGAATAGATTATAGATGATCAGCTTAAATTGCAGGTAGATATATATTTACGGTATTATAGTTTCATGATAAAACATTGGTTGCCTGTCTGTAAGAATGTTCTGGATATTGGAACAGGAAATGGTTATTTTTTGTCCAGTTATCAGAGAACAGGTAATACCTGAAGATTATATGGTGCGCTATGGTAAGGTCATGATAGGTGCCAGGAAAAATTGATTTTTACAATCTCCAGATGATTAAATTTTAATTATATCCCATAGAAATTCTCCGTCAGTATATTTTACTGAAGCTATAACATATTTTACTGAATTGCCATTTTTGAGTTCTATTGTAAAAGGGGCAAAAACAGTTCTCCCATCAGCTATGATCCTCTGTTTTTTATTCAGACCGTAACATTCGATTTTACATATTTTTCCCTCTTTACCTGTCCATTTTATTTTTATACTGTCATGGTTATGTTCGATACATAGATAATCAGACAGTTCCTCTTCCGGTTCATTACTTTTTTCTTCTTCTCTTTCAGAAACAGAACCTTTAGTGACTGTTCCAGAATGTATGTTACTATGATTCAGGCGACCTGTCTGAAGTGAAATTTCTTCTTCAATATTTCTTATCCTTGTTATAAAATCAGGATGACTGTTCATCCATCCAGGAAGCCAGTTCGTATCCATTTTTTCTTTTTCCCATATTTTAAACAGCTCAGCAAATTCGTGGGGGTTTCTGCCGGAATTAATAAGCATTTGAACACTGGACATATCACATTCTGTTTCATTCTCACGACTGAATTTAGGTTCAAATACATAGGCATCAAGATAGGACAATACCTGTATAGGTCTGTATGCTACTCCTCCTGTAGCCAGAATTGCTACATTATAAAAGATTTCTTTTCTTTTCACTCTCTCATATACCTGGGCAAAATGCTGGGCCTCTATATGGGTAATTTCATGGGCAATAATTGCCGCTATCTGATCATCATTCAAAACCATATCCAGAAGACCGCGGAATATATAGATATGTCCGCCCGGAAGAGCAAAAGCATTTACTTCGTCTGAATCCAGAACAGTAAATTTAAAGGGGTACGGTCTTGTTGTAAATCTGGACAGATCCCGTCCTATCTTCTGAATCCTTGCATTTGTTGCAGGATCTCTATAAATATCATAATAAGATTCTACCTGTAAAGCCACCTGTTCTCCCATAAGAATCTCTTCATCTGTATTTAATGTTAAATAATCACAGCCTGACATAAAGAACATGAAAAAAATTGATAAGAAAAGGAACAATGTTTTCATAAAAACCACCTTCCCAAAAAATTAATGTTTTCGCCTTGTGGCTATTGTTCAAGTTTTTTTACAGCTTCCTGAATAGCTTTTATTGTTAAAATACTTTCTTCATTATTTAATCTGTCTTTGAGTAAAGACAATACACTTTTATCTCCGAGTTTACCGAGAGCTTCTGCTGCACTGGCTCTAACAGAACTGTATTCATCATTAAGTTTTAATGTAACGGCCGGAACTGCAGTTCTGTCTCCTATATTTCCAAGAGCTTCTGCTGAATATTTTCTCACATCCGGATTTGTATCATTCAATAACCCTGTTAACGATGAAACTGCCAGAGGAGATCTTAATACTCCAAGGGATCGTGCAGTTTCACTCCTTATCTGCCATACTTCATGACCGGCCATATTAATAAGAGCTGTAACAGTATTATGGGAAGGAAAATTTTTTAAAGCTTTTACTGCATATAATATGACTACCGGTTCGGGATCACGGAGGGTATCAATTAAAGGGCCTGCTGCAGAGGAATCTCCTGTTTTGCCAAGAGCATCTGCTGCATAGAGTCTTACGACAGAATCACTATCGCCCAGGGCCTTGATAAGTAACGGAACTGTAGATCTATCAAGTGTTATATTGGATAATACATAAGCAGATATACCTCTGACGACCTCATCCTGTGCCGATAGATTTCCTATAAGTAAAGGCACTGCCTGAGAATTGTTCATATTTATTAAAGATTCTGCCGCATATCTCTGGACAAAGTAATCTTCATCTTTCATTGCATCTACCAGTGGTTTTATAGATGAAGGAGCGTTACATTTCCATAATTCCAGGGCAGCAAAGCGCCTTACATCAATCCTGTCGCAGTAAAGGGCTTTCAGCATATAATCGATAGGAAGGGCATGATTAATATTTGAAAGAGCATTACTGGCACTTAACCTTATGGCAGAATCGTCATGAAAAAGAGCTTCCATAAGTAAATTTTCTACCTGGCTATCTCCGCTGTGACTCAAAGCCCAGAAAACATTGTGTCTTATGTCACCGTTAGCAATATTTAATGATTCAAGAAGTGCTTCATATGATTTCGGACTCTTTATCTTACCAAGAACAAGAGCTATCTGAGCTTTTTTTGTATCTGATGAAGACGTGTCTTTTAATGCTTCTGTCAGATCCCTGATTGCACTGTCACCAAAAGAAGTAAGTATAAGTATAGCCTGATGTCTTACCATATGCCGTTCGTCGTCGAGAACATTTATAAGAGGTTTTATACAGGAATTATCTGCCAGTCCGACAAGGCATTCTGCCGCCCCCAGACGTACTCTACCAGCTTCATCTCTCAGAGCATTTCTTACAAATGAAATTGTGTTTCTATCTTTAAAACTTCCAAGTATTTTAACGGAATAATAACGGACGTCTGCACTGCTGTCGTTTTGAATAAAATCTATAAGTTTCGGCTTTAATTTATCTATTGCGGCTGTATTTCCGGTATTATAAATCCCTACAATAGTATTCATTCTGATCGTGTCATCACTGTTAGAAAGGTAGGGGAAAAGCATATCTGCACTGTCTTTAAAACCGGACAGGGCAGTAATTGCTGAAGCCTGAAGCTCTTTATCCCCTTCATTCAACAGATCTATGAGAGGCTGAAATGCTTTTCTATCTCCGACCATTCCGAGTACCATAGCAGACCTTATTCGTAAGTCTTTATTATCACTGTTAAGAGCTTTTATAAGAGGGTCTACTGCCTGTGAACCTATATCAACCAGTCTCCATACTGCATACTGGCTCAGGGTATCATCGGAAGAACCTAAATTCAGAATAAGCCGATCTATGGTTTCAGCCGATAAAGAAACAGTAGTTGACATGAATAGAAAAACAATTAAAATTATACTTTTTTTCAATAAAACATCTCCTTCTCTAATCATCTCCTTTAAATATTATAACAGATTAAGGATTCAAAAAAAATAGTTATCACTTATTTATTGACATGCTTCTCTCTTTACCTGTATAACATTGTATTCTTGTATGTACTGTGTTATAATCTCATTATTATAAAAGAAACTATACTTTTGCAGAGATTTTAAAAACTGTAAAAAATAATCTATTCAATTTTTAGTTGTAAAGAAATAAAGAAAGGTAATTTATAATTCCCGGAAGTCAGAATAATATGAAACAGGAAGAGAAAATTATTTCTTTAATAAAATTACTTGTCAGTTACGATGAGAAAACAAGAGAACAATCTTATTTACAACTCAGACAATCAAAGAATAAAAGTGTATTGCCTCTGCTGATTAAATCCCTCAATGATAGTGATCCATTAATAAGGAAATTTTCTGTCGATCTGCTGGCCGCTCGTAAAGAATACGGAGCTCTAAAATATATCGTCGAAAAATTAAAAGATCCCGACATAAGAGTCATCATGTCTGCTCTTATATCTCTCGGAGAACTGGGAGATATAAAAGCTATAGATGATATAGCCATGATGCTGAAAGACGACAGTCCTTTTTTTTATTTTATTAGACTCGGTGCAATAGATGCTCTGGCCAAAATAGGGAACAGGAAAGCAGTGAAACATCTGATTGATGCCATTAAAGAAGATGATATATTATTAATGAGAAGTATGATAGAAGCATTGATACAAATTGATCCATACAGTGTCGTTGAGCCATTAATAGAGATACTTAATGATAAAACTTCTCTATGCAGAGAGCAGGCTATTGAATTCCTGGGCCTTCTCGGTGATGAAAAAGCTACGGAACATCTTTTAAATATACTTAAAGAAGACGATATGGAACTTAAAATATGTGCCATACAGGCTCTGAGCAAAACAGGTAAAGAGGAATGTATCCTTCCTCTGGCTGAACTGTATAAAGAAACAGATAATGAACTATTGAAAAAATTATCGAATGAAGCTATTAAGATTATATTAAAGAAACAGGAAACACAGATTAATAAATTATCAAAAGGAATCGTTGATAAATTGCTCAGCTTATCAAAGTCATAGTTAAATCTCATCTCACTTTACAAATTGAAGGCTTTTGGCGGAGGCAAAAGCCTGTTGATTATAGATAGCCTCCGTGTTATAATTAATTTTATGCAAATTTTATTATAAAGGAGATTTTTTATGGATTCCGAACAAACTATAGCCCAGCAAATACTTTCTGCAGAGAAAAAATTAAAATCTATCGGAGAAAAAGAAATGTCTGTAAGGGCTAATATACAGAAACTACAGGAAGACAGAAAAGCCCTTGAAGCAAGGCTCGGTCTTTTAAGGATTGAGGCAGACATGGCAAGAGACGGTTCATTGAGAACCGCCGTCCAGGAACAGGTCAGACAGCTCGGACAGAAATTAAAAGATAATACGGAAGAAATAAAAAAAGAAAATAAGGAATTAGAAACAATTCTGAGTTTCAGAAAACAGCTTCAGGAAGCAGTGGCAGCACAGAAAAGACAGAATCTTGATGCAGCTCAGGTGGCAGAGGTTGAAGGAAAAGGTGCTGAATATGCTGAAGCTACGGAAAAAATTGGACAGCTTGCAGATGAATATAATAAATTGAGAGAATATTTATTGAACCGTTTTGAAGAAATAAAAATGCTCAATAGACGATCATCGGAATTGAAATTTGAAATAGATAAACTCAGAGGTATACCTGACCCGCAGAAAACAAACGGTTATATAGCCAACTTTATAACCCAGACTATAAAGGTGCCATACTTTGATATGGATGAAAAATTGCTCAAACTGGATCCTCTGACTAAATATTAAAAATATTGACCATTTTTAAAATATATATTCGAGGTTTCTTATTATGAAAATTCTGTCTCCAATAATATTTTTTTTATTCATGCTCAGTAGCATAGCTTTTTCACAGTATTACGACAGTGAATACGCACTTCAGTTACTCAGAGAAGCAAAAAAGCTGGAAGATACTTTTATTAAATACGGTGATATAAATGATAAAAAAGAACTGGTAATAAAATCTGATAATTATATGAATTTTTATCTTAATCTCCCGCATGACCCTGTAAGTTCTGTATCAGGCGGATTTGCTTATATAAAACACGTAAAATCACTGGAGGATTTTTTTACAGATAGAGATAGTTTTGAACAGTATAAATCTATTGTTGTAGCTATAAGGTTATACACCGAATATTACGAACTGACAGGTGATAAAAACATTGCCAGTCATATAGCTTCTCTTCACAGGATTCAGAAAAAATGCTCTTTAATTCCTTATTTTCATTATGGATTTTATAAAAATGATATATTCAATTTTTCCATAGCCACTCCGTCTTTTGACTATTTCAATAATCTATCTATGTCCTGTTTTCAAATAGACGCAGGTAATAATTCAACCAATTCCGTAGATTTTAACCGGTTTAAATTTTCTATAAAAACCCTTGACGGACATATTTACGAGGAAATAGATCTTGAAAAAAACAGGGAATTTTACGAACAGCTTCCGCCTATGCCCGATGGTTATCTCTTTGAAATATTACCGGTTCGTGGGTCAGATAGAGTATTAAAGCTGTTTCCTTCCATAGAAGATGAAGGTAAAATAGAAAAAGTAATTATGCAGGATAAATTGAGTGATTTCAAAATAGAAGCAGTCTTCTTTGAAAATCTGAAAGAATTTTCTCCCAACAATAATATATTAAATTAATTCTTTTTTCAATTCTTCCTTGTGCTTTTCTATAAACATCTTGAGAGTGGCAAAATTACTTTTTTCTGTTCCTACAATCATAAGAAGATAATTCAAATTAATTTCCTCTATATAAACTATACCCTGTTCATATTCTGTTTTCCACTGAGGTATAAAGTTTCCTTTTGCAGACTCTCTGGAAGACTTAATGAATTTTATAATATCACTTGCAATTTTGGAGGGTTTATCATAATTAACAGCTTCTACAACAGACTTACAGACTATATTTCCATATTTCCCATCTACCAGAAGAGCGGCGGATATATTTTTAAGTGCAGTGAAATCTGCCAGTTTTTTTTCTACAGCCGGAATTTTTTGTACAGAAACCTTTCCTTTATATTCAGATTTGGCCTCTTTATTTCCGGCAGATTTCAGAGAAGTTACTGATTTTACTTTATCTGTACTTACCTGAATAGATTGTGCGGATTTTACGAAATTCTTTTCTTTCCCTTCTTTGTAGGAAGTTATTATTGTTTTCTCTACAGTTCTGGCGGGAATAGCAGGTTTTGTAGAAACTTCAGGTGTCTCTTCTGGTTCTATGGAAAATTCATCAAAATCCAGTTCGGCAATCTCTATATTATCAGAATCATTCAATCCCTGGGTTTCTTCTAAAAAATTATCATCGGTACGTATAATTTTTACATTCCGTTGGGCCAGATATTTCATTACCAGTTCAGTAATATTATCAGGTAATGTGCTTGATATGAGTTCCGGGAAAGAATGTTTAACGACTTCCTGAGAAATCTGTTTTACTATATCTCTGGAATAATAAAAAGATTGTTCATCTGACTTGATTTCTTCTATTATCTCTTCTGAAAGTTTCTGTGCCAGTTCATCCAGGGGAGGCATATTTTCCTGTGCCGGTTTAGAAATAATTTCTTCTATATCCTGAAATGGGCCCTCTTCATATTCCAGTGTTATTTCTTCTATTTCTTCTTCAAAAATATTTTTTTTATCTTTTCTAACTGTTTCTTCTTCTCTCTGAGCAGATAAATTTTTTATTTCTCTTGAGGTGTCTTTTTTTCTTCTTGCATTTTTAATAAGTGCTTCCAATCTTTTAGAAACATCCTCCATAAGTTCGCCATAATTTTTTTTGCCAAAAGAGATAATATTTTCAATATTAATAAGTTCCTGTTCCCGTAATTTCTTTTTTATGACATGAACTTTCGGTGTAATAATTTGCAGGTATCCTGTTACAAGTCCTACGGAATATTCTACATCCAGAATTTCTTCAAGAGGGAATATACCTATTTTAGATATTTTATCTTCGGTAATTTTAAATATGACAAGACGTTCATTTGTACATACAAGGCCCTGATGATCTCCTATAGAAATGCAAATAACTACTTTTTCAGAGGATTTTATATGTTTCTCATATAACTTTCCAAGAACATTCTTCATAGGTACAATAAATTCAGTTGAACTTTGATGAAGGGATATCTCTTTTATAGGTTCTATATATGTATAGGTTTTACTGAGAGAAGATATTTTAGCAAGTACCTGTTTAAGTAAATTATTTTGTTCAGGCTGAAAATATAATCTCTGTTTTAATTCTTTATTATCTTTTTTCTGAGGGATTATAGATAAGGTAATATTATCACCGTGTAGAGGGGGGATTAATTTAATATCTGCTATATTATCATAACTATAGCAATAACAAAGTGTACCCTTAAATGAACCGCTTGTTATGGAATAAACCTTCTTATTTGTTCCTATTAAGGCATTCCCTTTGATCCCTTCAATACAAAAATGTATTTTTTCATCTGGATTTGCAATTTCTTTAAACTTCTTAACCAGAGAAGAACTTATTTTTTGTATTAACTCTGACATAATAACTACTTTCCTCTCATCATTGGAGCTAAATTCATTGAAAAAATCTGAATACAGTTTATCACCTATTATAATCCATGTCAATTATCATGAAAACGGAATATAAACTGTGATTGTGTTGAAAAATGATTTGAATCTCGGGAACAAGTCAGGTTCTATCATTTTTTTCGTAGTACAAAGGCAATAAAGTTGAGGTATTTTCCACCTCCAGCACCTATTGTAAAATCCGGTTAGAAATTTGACAAAGAATCCGGTCCGAAAAACGACATAATCCTTCGACGTCAGAAAAGATTATAGACTATGGTGTAGAAAAGTATCTGAAAGAAATTGAGAAGGAGCTGAAGAACGGGGAATATTTACCTCTTCCGGTTCTCAGGTATTACATTCCAAAATCTGATGGTACAAAAAGACCGCTCGGAATAACCACTGTTAAAGATAGAATAGTTCAACAGGCGTGTAAGATAGTTATAGAACCAGTATTCGAAGCTAATTTTCAGGATTGTTCCTATGGGTTCCGTCCTAAACGCAGTGCACAGGAAGCAGTTCTTGCAGTTAAACAATCACTTTATTATGGTTGGTGGGTAGTAGATGCGGATATAAAAAGTTTCTTTGATAATATGAACCACGATATTCTTATCTCTCTACTAAAATAAGTGACCGTAAAGTATTGAAACTGATAAGAAAATGGCTGAAATCAGGTGTAATGGAAGATAGAATAAGGAAAAAGACTGATATTGGCTCTCTCCACAAGGTGCAGTGATAAGCCCTTTATTGGCCAATATATATCTTCACGTATTGGATATGTTCTGGACAGAGAAATACAGTAAATTTGGGAAATTAATCAGATATGCCGACGATTTTTGCGTCATATGTAGAACCAGGCAGAACGCCATTGAAGCAAAGAAAATCATCGAACAGATAATGAAACTTCTTAAATTATCGCTGCATCCGGATAAAACCAGGATTGTTGACCCTAAAAGAGAAGGTTTTGATTTTCTGGAGTTCTATTTCTTTAAGAGTCATTCGAAAACTACTGGAAAACTTATTCCTTATTTATGGCCTTCAAAGAAAGTTATGAAAGGAATAAGAAATGTAATACGTCAGGCTACATTAAGAGGTAAATTACAAATGCCTCTGAAGGAGATAGTCGAAAAATTAAATCCGGTTATCAGAGGCTGGCGAAATTATTTTCGAATTGGGGGTCGTAGTAGCAAACGGACAAAAACCAACGAACTTAATTAGAAGTAGTAAAATCAATAGAAAGAAATTCACAAACTATTTGATAATTAATTAAAAAAGATCTTTTATAATATAAGAAATATTCTCAAAAAATCACTGGAAATAATATAATAATTATTATATTTTTTCTATGAAAAATGCTTTTAAAGAGAATTGGAGTTATAAATATGAAAACAATTGGCTATCTCAGAGTATCTACACAAGAGCAGGATTTGAAAAAAAATAAAACAGATCTTATTTTTCTTGCTAATGATAATAATTTAGGAACCGTACACTGGATGGAAGAAAAAGTTTCCGGAAAGGTTCATTGGAAACAGCGCAAAATAGCGCAGGTTTTAGAGGAATTACAAAAAGGAGATAATCTTATTGTAAGTGAATTATCTCGATTGGGTCGTTCTATGCTGGAATGTGTGGAAATTTTA